>NZ_JBJJLR010000004.1:0-187001 GCF_046230975.1 Pseudomonas sp. KCJK9058 | reverse complement strand
GCCGTCGTGGAGGCGGTTTTCCCCGCGAAGGGGCCGGCCGTGCTACCCAACCCCCCCCCGCCGTTCACCGTTGCCGCCGCCACCGTATTCGCGGGTAAACCCGCTCCTACACACGCATCGAAGGTTGGGCGCAGGCCGTCGTAGGAGCGGGTTTACCCGCGAAAGGGCCGGACCTGCTAATCAATCTCCACCCACCGTTCACCGTTGCCGCCGCCACCGTATTCGCGGGTAAACCCGCTCCTACACACGCATCGAAGGTTGGGTGCAGGCCGTCGTAGGAGCGGGTTTACCCGCGAAGAGGCCGGACCTGCTAATCAATCTCCACCCACCGTTCACCGTTACCGCCGCCACCGTATTCGCGGGTAAACCCGCTCCTACACATAGGCACCAGCGCCTCGACCATATACACAATCAATTGGCCCCCACCCTTCGGGGAGCCTACAGTGCGCCCGAAACTCACCCAACCCGGGAAGCCCACCATGAGCAAAAAGCCGAAAAAGCACGGCCCCAACAAGGCCAAGTCCATCGTTGCCCAGCCACTGTTCCGCTGCCGCCAGGAACAACCGAACAAGGGCAAAGGCAGCTACCGCCGCGAAGCCTTCCAATCGAGAGATTGGGAGGCTTCCTACTTTTTGGCTGCATGAAAGCATCGCAAGCGCAGGCATGATATGGTCGTCACCTGACCTGCAACTCTGGATCTGTGCATGCTCTTCCGTCTTATCCCCCGCTGGGAAACCCGCCAGCTGATCGCGGCCTCCAGCTTCATTCTGCTCGTGGCCTGTGCGGAAAAGCCCACCGCCGCCGACGCGCTGCCGCTGGCCCCTGCCCAACCCAATCCCGTGGTGACCGTGCCCGGCGCAACGCCCGACGTCAGCACTGACATCCAGCCCCTGCAAACCTTCGCCCAATGGCAAGCAGGCTTCCGCGAGCAGGCACTGCAAGCCGGCATTTCGCCGAGCACCTTCGACCGCGCCTTCCTCGGTGTCACCCCCGACCTGGACGTGATCAAGGCAGACCGCAGCCAGCCGGAGTTCACCCGCCCGGTGTGGGAATACCTCGAAGGCGCCCTGTCGCCCCTGCGTGTGCGCAACGGCAAAAAGCTGCTGGAGCAGAACGCCGAACTGCTGACTCGCCTTGAGCAACGCTATGGCGTGGACCGCCAGGTGCTGGTCGCGGTGTGGGGCATGGAAAGCAACTTCGGCCAGTTCCAGGGCAGCAAGTCGGTGATCCGCTCGCTGGCCACTTTGGCCTATGAGGGCCGCCGCCCACAGTTCGCCCAGGACCAGCTGATTGCCGCGTTGCAGATCATCCAGCACGGTGACATCCAGCCTGAAGCCATGCGTGGCTCGTGGGCCGGCGCCATGGGCCAGACCCAATTCATCCCGACCACCTACAACACCCATGCCGTGGACTTCGACGGCGATGGCCGCCGCGACATCTGGAACAGCACACCAGACGCCCTGGCCTCAACAGCGCACTACCTGCAAAGTTCGGGCTGGAAACGCGGCCAACCGTGGGGCTTCGAGGTACAGGTGCCGGCCGGCTTCGACTTCTGGCAGGCCGATGGTGCACTGCGCAAACCGGTGAGTGAATGGCTGGCGATGGGCGTGAAACTGCCAGCGGGTACCCAGCTGCCGCCAGGTAGCAACCAGCTGTCTGCCGCCCTGCTGCTGCCGGCCGGTGCACGCGGCCCGGCGTTCCTGGTGCTGGACAACTTCCGCGCCATCCTCAAGTACAACAACTCGTCGTCCTATGCACTGGCGGTGAGCCTGCTCGGGGATCGCTTCAGCGGCTGGGGCTTCATTGCCGGCAGCTGGCCGAAAGAGGACCTGCCGCTCAGCCGCAGCGAGCGCATGGAGTTGCAGAACTTGCTGAACAGCCGCGGGCATGATGCGGGTAATGCCGATGGTATTATCGGGGCCAATACCCGCAAGGCGATCCGCAATGCCCAGCAAGGGCTGGGATGGCCGGCGGATGGCTACCCGACCCATAAGCTGCTTGAGAGCCTGCGCCAGCAGTAAGCATTTCGGGGCCGCTGCGCGGCCCCGGTAATCTCACGCCCTGAACAGATCCTGCTCCAGCACCAGTGTTTGCTGAACACTGTCCAGCCTCACCCGAGCCCCCAGGGGCAAGCATACATTCGGGTCACAGTGCCCGCTGCGCCAACCCGCCAGCACCGGCACACCCAGCGGTGCAAACGTATCCTCCAGCAACGGCGTCAGCGCCGCTGTAGTAATCCCGGCAAAGTCGCCCACCAACACGCCTTTGATCCCCTCCAGCTTGCCTGCCAGGCGTAACTGGGTCAGCAACCGATCCACCCGGTACAACGGCTCGTTGACGTCCTCGATGAACAGGATGCAGCCCTGGGTATCCAGCTCGGCAAGGGTCCCCATGGTCGCCCCCAGCATCGACAGGTTGCCACCCAGCAGCGGTCCGCTGGCCACCCCCGGCAGCACGCAGTCCAATGCGAAGCCCGCCGGGTGCGCGACCTGCTCGCCTGCCCTCACATGCCCACCCAGTTGCGCCAGCAACGACGACTCGGTCGGTGGCAACTTGGCCCCCAACAGGTCGGCATTGAGCATCCCCCCGTGGAAGGTCAGCAGCCCGGCATGCCGGTAGATCGCCGTATGCAGCGCGGTGATGTCGCTGTAGCCGATCAGCGGCTTGGGGTTGCGCCGGATCAGTTCAAAGTCGAGCTGGTCAAGCAGGCGCATGCTGCCGTAGCCCCCACGCATGCACAGGATGGCGTCCATGGCCGGATCGGCAAACGCTGCATGCAAGTCCTGCAGGCGCTGCTGGTCCGGCCCCGCCAGGTAGCCCTGCGCCTGCAGGGCACCCGGGTAGATACGGCACCGGTAGCCGCGGTCAACGAACCACTGGCTAACCTTCTGCGCATCAAGCCGCGCCGCGCCCGCCGGGGCGACAATGGCAAAACATGCGTTGGCCGGCAGCGCGGCTGGCAGGGTGGGTTGGAAGGTTTTGGCGCAATACATCGCGACTCCTTGCAGCGCATGGGACACAAACAAAAATGCCGATGCCGCCCTTGGGCGCGCATCGGCATCTGTGGCTCTGCTCTAGGCTAGCGCATAGCTCAGAGCTTGATCTTGGCTTCGTGGGCCTGCTGGTCGGCGTGGTACGAAGAACGCACCAGCGGGCCAGAGGCAACGTTCTTGAAGCCCATCTTGTAACCTTCCTCGGCGAACCAGGCAAAGGTGTCCGGGTGAACGAAACGCTGCACCGGCAAGTGGCTACGCGACGGCTGCAGGTACTGGCCAAGGGTGAGCATGTCGATGTCATGCTCGCGCATGCGATGCATCACTTCGATCACTTCCTCATCGGTTTCGCCCAGGCCGAGCATCAGGCCGGACTTGGTCGGTACGTGTGGCACCAACTGCTTGAATTTCTGCAGCAAGTCCAGCGACCAGTCATAGTCCGAGCCCGGGCGCGCGGCCTTGTACAGGCGCGGTACGGTCTCGAGGTTGTGGTTGAACACATCTGGTGGCTCTTGCGCGGTGATTTCCAGGGCAACGTCCATACGGCCACGGTAGTCCGGCACCAAGGTCTCCAACTGCACGCCCGGCGACAGCGCACGGATTTCCCGGATGCAGTCAGCAAAGTGCTGGGCACCGCCGTCACGCAGGTCGTCGCGGTCCACCGAGGTGATCACCACATACTTCAGGCGCAGGTCGGCAATGGCAACCGCCAGGTTTTTCGGCTCGTCCAGATCCAGCGGCTTCGGTCGGCCATGGCCAACGTCGCAGAACGGGCAACGACGGGTGCAGATGTCACCCATGATCATGAAGGTGGCGGTACCACCCGAGAAGCACTCGCCCAGGTTCGGGCAGGAGGCCTCTTCGCATACGCTGTGCAGTTTGTGCTTGCGCAGCAGTTGTTTGATGCGGTCTACCTCGGGCGACACCGGGATACGCACGCGAATCCAGTCGGGCTTCTTTGGCAGCTCATCGGTAGGGATGATCTTCACCGGGATGCGCGCGACTTTGTCGGCACCACGCAGCTTGACCCCAGCTTCCACCTTCTTCGGCGCTGGGCGCGGGGTGGCATCCTGGGTAGGTATCAGGTTCGGCACGGCTTCTTGCACAGTTGTCATATTCAGTCGATTCCGCCCGTGAGGGTCGTCTGCTCAGCGTAGTCGAGGTGCTTGACCAGCTGTCCGCGCAGCCTTGTCCTGACCTCGTCGAGTTCGATCGGACCTGCCAGATCGCGCAGCTGGGTCATCGCCAGCCCCGCATAGCCGCAGGGGTTGATTCGGCGGAATGGCGCAAGGTCCATGTCCACGTTCAGGGCAAGGCCGTGAAACGAACGGCCGTTGCGAATTCGCAGGCCGAGGGAGGCGATTTTCGCTCCGTCGACATAGACACCCGGGGCATCGGGCTTAGCAGACGCCTGAACAGCATAGCTGGCGAGCAGGTCGATGAGGGCCAGCTCGATACGGCTGACCAGCTCACGCACGCCAAAGCCCAGCCGGCGCACATCCAGCAGCAGGTAAGCCACCAGCTGCCCGGGGCCATGGTAGGTGACCTGGCCGCCGCGGTCGGTCTGCACCACCGGGATGTCGCCCGGCACCAGCAGGTGCTCGGCCTTGCCGGCCTGCCCCTGGGTGAAGACCGCAGGGTGCTCGACCAGCCAGATTTCATCCTGGCTGTCCGGGCTGCGCTGCTCGGTAAAACGACGCATGGCCTCCAGCACCGGTTCATAGGGCTGCAGGCCAAGCTCGCGAAAACCGAGGCAGGCGGACATCAAAGCACCATTTTCACGATGCCGGTAGCGCGCAGGGCGCTGTTGATATCGTGCAACTGGTTCTCGCTTTCGGCAACGATGTGCAATTGCACGGTGGTGTACTTGCCTTCCTTGCTCTGGCGTTCGGCCAGGGTGGAAAGGTCGACTTTGGCGTGCTTGCTGAGAATCTCGATGACCGTGTCCTTGAAACCGACAACGGTGTCACCGATGACCTTGATCGGGTAATCGTCGCAAGGGAATTCGATCTTGTGCGACTTGACGTCTGGTTCGCTCATGGCGGAAACGGCCTCGTAAGCCGTGGCAACAACAACACCCCCGCGGTAGGCGCGGGGGCATGCAGGTCACGTATCAGTTGAACAACCCGTAGAAGAATAGACGGATGCTATCCCACATACGGCGGAAGAAACCACCTTCCTCGACGCCATCAAGGGCAATCAGGTCGGCGCTGTGAACCACTTTCTCGTCCAGTTTGACTTCCACTTTGCCGATCACGTCACCTTTGGCGATCGGTGCGGTGAGCTGCGGGTTCATGGTCATCGAAGCCTGCAGGCGCTTCAATTGGCCTTTAGGCATAGTCATGGTCAGGTCGTCAGCCAGGCCAGCCTTGATCTGGCTGGTAGCGCCCTTCCAGACCGGGGCCTGGGTCAGCTCGGTGCCCTTCTGGTAGAAGGTCTGGGTTTCGAAGAAGCGGAAACCGTAGGTCAGCAGCTTCTGGGTTTCGGCAGCACGCGATTGTTCGCTGTTGGTACCGAACACCACGGCGATCAGGCGCTGGCCGTCACGAACGGCCGACGCCACCATGCAGTAGCCGGCTTCGTCGGTGTGACCGGTTTTCAGGCCATCGACGGTCTTGTCGCGCCACAGCAGCAGGTTGCGGTTAGGCTGCTTGATGTTGTTCCAGAAAAACTCTTTCTGCGAGTAGATGGCGTAGTGGGCCGGGTCGACATTGATGATCGCACGGGCCAGGGTTGCCATGTCGTGCGCCGACGAGTAGTGCTCGGGGTTCGGCAGGCCGGTCGGGTTCATGAAGTGGCTGTTGGTCATGCCCAGGTCGGCAGCCGTCTTGTTCATCATGTCGGCAAAGGCATCTTCGCTGCCGGCGATGTGCTCGGCCAACGCGACCGAGGCGTCGTTACCGGACTGGATGATGATGCCGTGCAGCAAGTCGCTGACCGTGACCTGGCTGCCAACCTTGATGAACATGCGCGAACCGCCGGTACGCCAGGCGTTTTCGCTGACGGTAACCGGGTCGCTTTCACCGATCTGGCCGCGGCGGATGTCCAGGGTGGCGATGTAGGCGGTCATCAGCTTGGTCAGGCTGGCTGGCGGCAGGCGCTCGTCACCGTTGTTCTCGACCAGCACGTTGCCGCTGGACGCGTCCATGAGTACGTAGGACTTGGCTGCCAGTTGGGGTGGCGCAGGCGTCATCTGCTCCGCCGCGAAGGCGGCAGGCGTGATCAGCAGCAGTACAGGCAGGCAAAGTCGTTTGGCAAGGTTGGTGATGTTCATCCGTCTCTCGAAAATCGCTAATGGTCTGAGATGTTCCCTGGGCAAGATCATGTGCCCAGCGCCAGTCAGTCTAGTTTTATGGCCAATGGCCTGGCCCGCGAACGTGCGGCTTTATGTCGCTGCGGGCAAAAGCGGTCATTGTACATGGCCGCGACCGGCAATTCATGACAAAACCGATAGTTTGGTGTTGCCGTCTTCGCAGGCGCGCCCGCCCCCACAGTCAGTCTGCTGTGACCAGCTTTGCCTGCCCCAAGTTCGCCAGGCGAATGCTGTCTTGTGCTTGCTGGATCTCGCCCTGGCTGCCGATCGGCCCCAGGCGCACGCGGTGCAGGGTCTGCTGGTTACGCACGATCGAGCTGATGAACACGGGTGCATTGACCATGGTGCTGAGCTTGGCGCGCAGCAACTCGGCAGCGTCCGGGTTGGCGAACGCGCCTACCTGCAAGAAACTGCCACCGCTACCGCCGGGCACGTTATTGCCACCCACCTGCACCGGTACCACGGGCGCGGCGTGCTGCTGTGGCGGCGGGGTCCATTGCTCGACACGCCCGGTACTGGCCGGTATTGCCTGGGTCTGGGCCACTTGCGGCTCTTTCAGCACCATAGGTGGGGTCTGGCCACGCTGGGCCCACCACTGCTGCGGGTCGATGCCCTCGACGCGCACGTGCGCGGTACCGATCTCGGCATAACCGAGCTTTTTTGCCGCAGCATAGGACAAATCGATGATGCGGTCGGAATAGAACGGGCCACGGTCGTTGACCCGCAGGATCACGCTGCGGTTATTGGCGAGGTTGGTCACCTTGACGTAGGCCGGCAGAGGCAGGGTCTTGTGAGCCGCGCTCATGCCATACAGGTCGTACAGTTCGCCATTGGCGGTGTTCTGCCCATGGAACTTGGTGCCGTACCACGACGCCGTACCCTCGGCGCGGTAGTTGCGCGAGTCCTGCATCGGGTAGTAGGTCTTGCCAAGCACCGTGTACGGGTTGGCCTTGTAGTTACCGGTGTGCACGGTCGGGGTCGCATCGGGGATCTTGTTAACATCCACGTCCCACCACGGTGCGCCGTCCTTGTGCGCCCGGTTGATGTCCAGGCCCGGCTGGCTGCGCACGACGTTACCACTGCTTTTCGGGGCCGGGCGGTTGGAAGAGCAGCTGGCCAGCGCCACACCGACGGCGAGGCAGGTGAGCAGCTTGAAAGCGTTGCCAGAGATGATTGCGCGCATTACTTGACGCCCCGTACTTGAACCAGCTGTTCCGCAAGCTGATGTACCGCCATGGCATACATCACACTGCGGTTGTAGCGAGTGATCGCGTAGAAGTTCTTCAGGCCCATCCAGTACTCGGGGCCGCTCTCGCCCTCGAGACGGAAGGCGGTAACCGGCAGATCATCGCGCAGCGAATCATGAACCGACCAGCCAAGCGTACGCAACTCCCCTACCGTTTTCACCGGCTCGATGCCGGTGGTCAGGCCTTCGTCGGCGCGTATGCCTTCCACCCAGGCGCGGCTGACCACACCCTCGCCGGCCACCCAGCCGTGGCGCTTGAAGTAGCTGGCCACACTGCCGATGGCATCGTCAGGGTTGTTCCAGATATTGATGTGGCCGTCCCCGTCGAAGTCCACCGCGTAGTTGCGGAAGCTGCTTGGCATGAACTGCGGCAGCCCCATGGCGCCAGCGTACGAGCCCTTGAGCGTCAAGGGGTCGAGCTGCTCATCCCGGGCCAGCAGCAGGAACTCACGCAGCTCCTTGCGGAAGAACTCGGCCCGTGGCGGGTAGTCGAAGCCCAGCGTCGACAGGGCGTCGATCACCCGGTAGTTGCCGGTATTGCGGCCAAAAAAGGTTTCCACGCCGATGATTGCGACAATGTACTGCGCAGGTACGCCGTACTCCTGCTCGGCACGTGCCAATACAGCCTCGTGCTGACGCCAGAAATCCACACCGCGAGCGATACGTGCATCGGTGATGAACATCGGCCGATAGTCCTTCCACGGCTTGACCCGCTCGGCCGGGCGCGATATGGCGTCGAGGATCGACTGCTTGCGCTGTACCTCACGGAACACACCCATCAGCTGCTCAGGCGCAAAACCATAGTCGCGGCTCATTTCGCCAACGAACGCGGCTACCTGGGGCGAGCCGTCGTATTCGCCGGCATGGGCCAGCTGTACAGCGCCGAACAGGCCCACCGCACCGATCCAAGGCGCACAACGGGCAGCCCAGTTACGCACTGCTTGCATGAAATTGTTCACCTTATTCAAACCTGCGCGATCCATTTGCGGTGCGTATGGATCGACATCAAAACGCCAAACGCTGACAGCAGCGTCACCAACGATGTTCCGCCATAGCTGATGAAAGGTAGCGGCACGCCCACCACGGGCAGAAGGCCACTTACCATTCCGATATTGACGAACACGTATACAAAAAAAGTCATGGTCAGGCTGCCCGCAAGCAGCTTGCCGAACAGGGTCTGCGCCTGGGCGGTGATCACCAGACCACGGCCGATCAGCAGCAGGTAGACAATCAGCAGCAGGCAGATGCCAACCAGGCCGAACTCCTCGCCGAGCACGGCGATGATGAAGTCGGTGTGGCTTTCCGGCAAAAAGTCCAGGTGCGACTGCGTGCCAAGCAGCCAGCCTTTGCCAAACACCCCGCCCGAGCCGATCGCCGCCTTGGACTGGATGATGTTCCAACCGGTGCCCAACGGGTCGCTTTCAGGGTCGAGGAAGGTCAATACCCGCTGCTTCTGGTAGTCGTGCATGACGAAGAACCACATGGCCACCGCGACGGGCACGGCTGCCGCCAGCACGCTGAGGATCCAGCGCCAGCGCAAGCCGCCCATGAACAGCACGAAGGCACCGGAGGCCAGGATCAGCAGCGCAGTCCCCAGGTCGGGCTGACGTACGATCAGCATGAACGGCACGCCGATCAGCACCAGGCTGATCGCCACGTGCTTCAAATGGGGCGGCAAGGTGCGCTTGGACAGGTACCAGGCGATGGTCGCCGGCATGATGATCTTCATGAATTCCGAGGGCTGGAAGCGGATCACCCCCGGAATGTTGATCCAGCGCGTGGCACCCATGGCGTTGTGGCCCATCACGTCCACCACTACCAGCAACAGCACCCCGGCCAGGTAGGCCAGCGGCACCCAACGCGCCATGAAGCGCGGCTCCAGCTGGGCGATGACGAACATCGACACCAGACCGATGCCAAACGAGGTGGCTTGCTTGAGCAGCAGGTCCCAGTTCTTGCCACTGGCCGAATACAGTACGAACAGGCTGCCGGCCGCAAGGGTCAGCAGAATGATCAGCAAGGGGCCGTCGATATGAATGCGTTGCAGAAAGCTCGCACGCCGACGCATCACATCCTCGCTGGAGAGCATGCGATCGAAATTGTTCATCACAGGGCCGATTCCTGGGTAACGGTGGCGGGCGCGAACTCGGGTTTGAGCCGGCCGTTTTCGTCGAGCAGCCAGGCGTCCATGATCTGGCGAACCACCGGAGCGGCGACACCCGAGCCGGACTCACCGTTCTCGACCATCACCGAAACCACGATTTTCGGGGCTTCGGCTGGGGCAAACGCGACGAACAAGGCATGGTCGCGGTGGCGCTCCTGGAGTTTGTTGCGGTCATACTTCTCGCCCTGCTTGATCGCCACCACCTGGGCGGTGCCGCTCTTGCCGGCAATGCGGTACTGGGCACCGGCTGCTGCCTTGCGCGCGGTACCGCGGGCGTTGTGCATCACCTGTTCCATGCCATGGGTGACCTTGGCCCAGTCGGACTTGTCACGCAGCACGATGTCTTCCATGGGGTTGTCGTCCACCGGCGGCAGGCCTTCGATGGTCTTGGCCAGGTGTGGGCGGTTCCACACACCTTTGTTGGCGATCAATGCAGTGGCCTGGGCCAGCTGCAGCGGCGTGGCCTGCATGTAACCCTGGCCGATGCCGAGAATCAGGGTTTCGCCGGGGAACCAGGCCTGGCGTCGGGTGGCACGCTTCCATTCGCGCGACGGCATCAACCCGGCAGACTCCTCGAACATATCGAGGGATACCCGCTGGCCGATACCGAACTTGTTCATGTAGCTGGACAACCGATCGATGCCCATCTTGTGTGCAAGGTCATAGAAGTAGGTGTCGTTCGAGCGCATGATGGCGGTGTCCAGGTCGACCCAGCCATCACCGGAGCGGTTCCAGTTACGGTATTTATGGTCATAGTTGGGCAACTGGTAGTAGCCAGGGTCGAACACCCTGCTACTGGCATTCACGACGCCACTGTCCAGACCGGCAATAGCCACCGCCGGCTTGATGGTCGACCCCGGCGGGTAAAGGCCACGCAGCACGCGGTTGAACAGCGGCCGATCGATCGAATCGCGCAATTCGGCATAGGCCTTGAAGCTGATGCCGGTGACGAACAGGTTGGGGTCGAAGCTAGGCTGACTCACCATCGCCAGCACCTCGCCGGTGCGCGGGTCGAGCGCAACCACTGCACCGCGCCGGCCTCCCAGGGCGGCTTCAGCGGCCTCCTGCAGCTTGATGTCCAGGCTCAGCACAATGTCCTTGCCCGGCTTCGGGTCGGTGCGCTTGAGCACCCGCAGCACACGGCCACGGGCGTTGGTCTCGACTTCCTCGTAACCCACCTGACCGTGCAGGGCGGCCTCGTAGAAGCGCTCGATGCCGGTCTTGCCGATATGGTGGGTACCGCTGTAGTTCACCGGGTCGAGCGTTTTCAGCTCTTTCTCGTTGATCCGCCCTACATAACCCACCGAATGGGCAAAATGCGCACCCTGCGGGTAATGCCGCACCAGCTGGGCCACCACCTCGACACCCGGCAGGCGGAACTGGTTTACCGCCACGCGGGCAATCTGCTCTTCGTTGAGCTCGAACAGGATTGGCACCGGCTCGAATGGCCGGCGGCCTTGGCGCATGCGCTTCTCGAACAGGGCACGGTCGTCAGCGGTGAGCTCAAGCACTTCGACGATGGTATCCAGCACTTCCTGCCAGTTACCCGCACGTTCGCGGGTCATCGACAGGCTGAAGCTGGGCCGGTTGTCGGCAACGATCACCCCGTTGCGGTCGAAGATCAACCCGCGGGTCGGCGGGATCGGCTGCACATGCACCCGGTTGTTCTCCGACAGCGTGGAGTGGTAGTCGTACTGGATGATCTGCAGGTAGTACAGCCGTGCGATCAACACGCAGACAAGCAGCATGATCGCGACTGCGCCGACCACGACGCGGTTGCGCACCAGGCGGGCGTCTTTCTCGTGGTCCTTGAGACGGATCGGCTGCGACATCGGACTGCTTACAGGCTCATTTGTGGTAAGGGTGCCCGGACAACACGGTCCAGGCGCGGTAGATCTGCTCGCCGATGAGTATCCTTACCAACGGGTGCGGCAACGTCAGCGGCGACAGCGACCAACGTTGCTCGGCGCGTGCGCAAACCTCAGGCGCCAGGCCCTCCGGGCCACCCACCATCAAATTCACCGTGCGCGCATCCAGGCGCCAGCGGTCCAGCTCGGTGGCCAGCTGTTCGGTACTCCAGGGCTTGCCATGGACCTCGAGGGTGACAATGCGTTCCCCAGGCTGCACCTTGCTCAGCATGGCTTCGCCCTCCTGACGGATCAGGCGGGCGACGTCGGCATTCTTGCCACGGGTATTCAGCGGGATTTCCACCAGCTCCAGCGACAGCTCGGCGGGCAGGCGCTTGGCATATTCATGCCAGCCTTCCTCGACCCACTTCGGCATGCGCGAGCCGACCGCAATCAGGCGCAGACGCACAGCGCTTTCCTCATTCGCGGTCTTTGAGCTTGTCGGAGTACTCGTGGGCATGGTCCGGGCTGTGGTGCTTGCCATCGGCGGCACGGCTTTGCTCGGCACCCTGCCACAGGCGCTCAAGGTCGTAGAACTGGCGGGCAGCGGCGGTCATCATGTGCACGATGACGTCGTTCAGGTCCAGCAGCACCCAGTCGCTGTCGCCCTTGCCTTCTTCACCCAGTGGCTGGGCGCCCTTGGCCTTGACGGCTTCACGGACCTTTTCGGCCATCGCGTTGATCTGGCGGTTGGAGGTACCGGTGGCAATGATCATGTAGTCGGTCAGGCTGTGCTTCTCGCGCACGTCGATGACCTGGATGTCCTGGGCCTTGACGTCTTCCAGCGCTGCCTTGGTCACTGCGACCAGTTCTTCGCCGTAAATTTTCTGCTTGGTCATATAAAACTCGTTCAACTCGTTGGATGAGGCGCCAGAGGCACCGTCAGTTGGGCGCACGATACAGTTCGTGCGCCTCGATATAGGCCAGTACGGCGTCCGGCACCAGGAACCTCACCGATTTGCCGCTGGCCAGCAGCTGTCGGATCTGTGTAGCCGACACCGCAAGCGGCGTCTGCCAGACGAACGAAATATTTCCCGCCGGGCCGGACATGGCGGTGGGATCGCTCTCCGAGCGCGCAGCCAACAGGTTGCGCAACTCGTCAGGGGGTTCTACGTCGGCATCCGGACGTTGCAGTACCAGGATGTGACAGTGTTGCAGCAATTCTTCCCAGCGATGCCAGGCGGGCAGACCACAGAAGGCATCCCAACCCAGCACCAGGAACAGCTGGTCGTGGCCGGACAGCTCGGCGCGGATCGATTCCAGCGTATCGATGGTGTACGACGGCTTGTCACGTTCCAGCTCGCGGGCATCGACGCTCAGGCAAGCGACGCCCTGCACCGCTTCACGGACCATGGCCAGGCGATCCTGCGCGGCCACCTGTGGCGTGTCGCGGTGCGGCGGCCGGGCATTGGGCAACAGGCGTAGCTCATCCAGCCCCATGAACTCGGCCACTTCCAGCGCGCTGCGCAAGTGGCCGATATGCACGGGGTCGAAGGTACCACCTAGAATGCCGATACGCCGGACTGCCTGGGCCTTGCTCAACTCAGCAGGACCCCTGGCCGCGCAACTGGCCATCGCCGATCACCACGTACTTCTCGCAGGTCAGGCCTTCCAGGCCGACAGGGCCGCGGGCATGCAGCTTGTCGGTGGAAATACCGATTTCCGCACCCAGGCCGTACTCGAAGCCATCGGCAAAGCAGGTCGGGGTGTTGAGCATGACCGACGCCGAATCGACCTCAGCCATGAACTGACGGGCTTCACCCTGGTGTTCGCTGATGATCGAGTCGGTGTGGTGCGAGCCATAGTGGTTGATGTGCTCGATGGCCTGGTTCAGGCCGTCGACCACGCGAATCGACAGGATCGCATCGAGGTATTCCGTGTGCCAGTCGGCTTCGGTGGCCGGTTTGGCGCTGATGATAGCCTGGGTACGCTCGCAACCGCGCAGCTCCACGCCCTTCTCCACGAAGCGGCGGGCCATTTCTGGCAGGAAGCGCTCAGCCACTTGTTGGTCGACCAGCAGCGTTTCCATGGCACCGCAGATGCCGTAGCGGTAGGTCTTGGCGTTGAAAGCCACATTCCAGGCCTTGTCCAGGTCGGCATGCTGGCTGACATAGATGTGGCAGATGCCGTCCAGGTGCTTGATCACCGGCACGCGGGCATCGCGGCTGATGCGCTCGATCAGGCCACGGCCTCCGCGCGGTACGATGACATCGACGAATTCCGGCATGCTGATCAGCGCGCCCACCGCTTCGCGGTCGGTGGTTTCGACCACCTGCACCACCGCCGCCGGCAGGCCGGCTTCGGCCAGGCCACGCTGAATGCAGATGGCAATGGCGCGGTTGGAGTGGATGGCTTCGGAACCGCCACGCAGGATGGTTGCATTGCCCGACTTGAGGCACAGGCTGGCGGCATCAATGGTCACGTTCGGGCGCGATTCATAGATGATCCCGATCACCCCCAGCGGGGTACGCATCTTGCCTACCTGAATGCCCGATGGGCGGTAGCTCATGTCGCGAATGGCACCGACCGGGTCTGGCAGGCTGGCCACCTGGCGCAAGCCGGTGATCATGCCGTCGATACGCGCCGGGGTCAGCGCCAGACGGTCGAGCAGTGCGGGCTCCAGGCCACTGGCGCGGCCGGCGGCCAGGTCCAGCTCGTTGGCAGCGGTGAGTTCGGCACGGGCAGCGTCCAGCGCGTCGGCGGCGGCTTGCAGGGCGCGGTTCTTCTGCGCGGTGCTGGCACGGCCAATCACCCGGGAAGCCTCACGGGCAGCGCGACCCAAGCGGGTCATATAGTCAAGAACGGACTCAGTCATGGGTTCGGTGTCTTGGCGAAGGGGAAATCGGCTGATTATAACTGCCGCGCAGGTGTACGCCCAGCGGCGGGTGGCGGATGGTCGAAAATGGATGGGGCAATGTGTAGGAAAGATGTAACCGGGGTTATCGAGATTTCCATCGCCTGTTGCGGCCCTTTCGCGGGCGCGCCCGTTCCCACAGGGATTTCACAAGGCCTGGACCTATGCACCACCAGTGGGAGCGGGCATGCCCGCGAAAGGACCGGCACTGCCAACATCACCCTCCGATTCAGCCTCGATTAAGCCATTCATTGCTATCATCCCCGCCTCTCCAGCCACGAACTGCTCCGCATGCCAGCCCTGCCCGACAGCTTTTTCGACCGCGACGCCCAGACCCTGGCCAAGGCCCTGCTGGGCAAGGTCATCCGTCACCGCCATGGCGACCTTTGGCTGGCCGCGCGGATCATCGAGACCGAGGCCTACTACCTTTCCGACAAAGGTAGCCACGCTTCGCTCGGCTACACCGAAAAACGCAAGGCGCTGTTCCTGGATGGGGGGCATATCTACATGTACTACGCCCGCGGCGGCGACTCGCTGAACTTCAGCGCCCACGGGCCGGGCAACGCGGTGCTGATCAAGTCTGCCTATCCTTGGCAGGACGCCCTCTCGGGACCCGACAGCCTGGCGCAGATGCAACTGAACAACCCCGATGCAAGCGGCAATATCCGCCCGCAAGAGCGCCTGTGCGCCGGCCAGACCCTGCTATGCCGGGCCCTGGGCCTGAAAGTGCCGCATTGGGACGCCCAGCGTTTCGACGCCGAACGCCTGTACGTCGAGGACTGCGGCAACGCCGTGCCCCGAGTGATCCAGGCCGCTCGCCTGGGCATCCCGCACGGGCGCGACGAGCACCTGCCGTACCGCTTCGTCGATGCCGGGTACGCCCGCTTCTGCACGCGGAACCCGTTACGTCGCGGCCAAGTCGAAGGCCGTGATTTCTTCATTCTCGAACAAGGAAGCTGAACATGGGCCAATGGCTCGACAGCCTGACCGGCTGGCTCAGCGCCAACCCACAGTGGCTTGGCCTGGCGATTTTCCTGGTGGCCTGCATCGAATGCCTGGCCATCGCCGGCATTATCGTGCCGGGCACCGTACTGCTGTTCGCCGTGGCGGTACTGGCCGGCAGCGGCACGTTCAGCCTGGGCGAAACGCTGCTCCTCGGCTTTCTCGGCGGCCTGCTGGGCGACGCCTTGTCTTACACAGTGGGCAAGTACTTCCACCAGAACATCCGCCGCCTGCCGCTGCTACGCCACCATCCGGAATGGATCGGCAGCGCCGAAAGCTACTTCCAGCGTTATGGCATCGCCAGCCTGCTGGTAGGCCGCTTCATCGGCCCGCTGCGGCCGATGCTGCCAATGGTCGCCGGCATGTTCGACATGCCCCTGCCGCGCTTCATCGCTGTCAGCCTGCTGGCGGGTGCCGGCTGGTCGGTCGCCTACCTGCTACCCGGCTGGGCCACCGGCGCCGCCATGCGCCTGCCCCTGCCGGAAGGCTTCTGGCTGGACGCCGGGATCATCGCCGGCGCCCTCGCGGTGCTGATCGGCCTGAGCCTGAATACCAGCCTGCGAGACCAACGCCACGGCACCCGGCTGGTTGCCGCGCTCAGCTTCATCACCCTGGCCGGTGTATTCCTCGGCTGGCCCTACCTCCATGAGTTCGACCAAGGCGTGATGACACTGGTCCAGGAGCATCGCAGCCAGGCCATCGACAGCACCGTGGTGCTGGTGACACGGCTAGGCGATTTCCGCACCCAGTTGTTCCTCGGCGGCCTGCTGACCGGCCTGCTGCTGCTTGCCCGTCAGTGGCGACACGCATTTTTCGCCGCTGGCGCGTTGATGGGCACGGCGATCGCCAACGGCACACTGAAATGGCTATTTGCCCGGGCCAGGCCGGAAGTACTGACCGACCCACTGACCAGCTATAGCATGCCCAGCGGGCACAGCTCGGCATCGTTCGCGTTCTTCCTGGTAATGGCCGTACTGGCGGGGCGTGGCCAGCCACCACGCATGCGCCTGACCTGGGTGATGCTGGGGTGCATTCCGGCGCTGGCGATTGCCCTGTCGCGGGTGTACCTGGGGGCGCACTGGCCAACCGATATCCTGGCTGGGGCCCTGCTGGCCTGTTGCGTATGCGCACTCAGCCTGACATTGGTACAACGCCAGCAGACCCTGCCAGCTCTGCCGCTGCGGGTGTGGTGGCTGGTGTTGCCGGCATGTGTGGCGCTGCTGACGTTCTTCGCCATGCATGCGCTGCCGCAGGCGTTGGTCAGGTATCAATATTGATGTTGCCTGTGCCGGCCTATTCGCGGGTGAACCCGCTCCTACACTGGGTATCGCGCTTGTCGTAGGAGCGGGTTTACCCGCGAAGGGGCCGGAACAGGCAATACAGAACCATCAGGCGAACAACTCACCCTGAATCCGCTCCAGCAGCTTCTGGATTTCCCCCAGCCGCTGCTGCGGCGAATCGAGGGTCAGCAGGTCCAGCTTGTCTTCTTCCATGAACGGCAACAAGTACGCCAGCTGATTGGCCAGCGCCTGACGCCCGTCCACCGGGCGCGGCATGCCCAGCGCTTCGACCATGGGGTGCTCACCCAGGGCCACCAACAGCGCCAGCAGGTCGTCATCGGCCTCCAGCAACGGGCTGTCTGCCTGCTCCGGCAGCCATTGCACCTGGCCCACCAGCAACTGGTCCTTCTGCACCTCGGAGCTTTCCAGATTGAAGCGCCGCACGCCCTCGACGCGAATACCCAGCAAGCCATTATCCTGCTGCACGAAGTCGCGGATCACCGCTTCACAGCCGATCGAGGCGACCACCGGCGGCGCCTTGCCAACTTGTTCGCCCTCAAGGATGCACACCACACCAAACCCTTCGCCCTGCTTCATGCAGCGCCCGATCATGTCCAGGTAGCGTGCCTCGAAAATCTGCAAATCGAGGAAGCAGCCAGGAAACAGCACGGTATTGAGCGGAAACAGCGGTAGCGTCATCACAATTCCTCAAGCCACCAGGCTGACTGCCAGCGGCAGGAACACCGCTGTAGCCACCCCCATCAGGCTCATCGCCAGCGCGGCAAAGGCGCCGCATTCGTCACTTTCCTGCAGGGCCACCGAAGTGCCCACTGCGTGTGCGGTCACGCCCAGCGACATGCCGCGCGCCTCAGGGCTGTGCACGCCGAAGCGGCTCAGCAACGCCGGGCCGAAGATCGCCCCGATCACCCCGGTAATCAACACGAACACTGCCGCCAGGGCCGCCACGCCGCCAATCTGCTCAGCCACCAGCATGGCGATCGGCGAGGTGACGGACTTCGGCGCCATGGTCATCAGGATCATGTGCTCGGCACCGAACCACCAACCCAGCACCAGGCAGCAGAGCGTGGCAAACAGGCCTCCGACTACCAGCGTAGTAAATGTCGGCCAGAACAGCTGGCGGATACGCCGCAGGTTGAGGTAGAGCGGCACAGCCAGGGCCACCGTAGCGGGCCCCAGCAGGATGTTCATGATTTCGGTGCTTTTGCGGTATTCGCTGTAATCGATACCGCACAGCAGCAACACACCGATCACCAGCAGCATCGACACCAGTACAGGTTGCAGGAAGATCCAGCGGGTTTTCTCGTAGGCTGCCAGCACTACCTGATAGGCCCCCAGCGTGATGCCAATACCGAACAATGGGTGGTGAATGACCGCATCGAGTGCGCCCTGCCAGTCGAGCATCATGGCTGCTCCTCACGCTTGCCCTGGCGCTGGATGAGCTTTTGCATCAGCACACCGACGAACACAAGGGTCACCAGGCAGGAGATCAGCAAGGCCCCGACAATCGCCCAGAAGTCGGCGGCAATGTCCTTGGCATATACCATCACCCCGACTGCCGGCGGTACCAGCAGCAGCGGGAGATAGCGCAGCAAGCTGCTGGCGGCCTCGTTCAGCGGCTTGCCGACCTCACCGCGAGCCATGAGAAAGAGCAGCAGCAACAACAGGCCGATGATCGGCCCGGGCAAAAACGGCACAAACAGGTGATTGATCGCCGTCCCCAGCAGCTGGAACAGTACCAGCCAGGTCAAACCACGCAACAGCATAAGCATCTCCCTCGGGCATGGCCGCCATTATAAGCACGCTCAGCTATAGACCGATATTCGCCGAAAAGCGGGCAACTTGACTGAAACGGTTCGCCGTGCTGATCTTGTACTTTCGTACCAATTGACAACTCGGAGAGTCCGCGATGCCCCATGTACCGGTTACAGAGCTTTCGCAGTACGTTGGCAAGGAGCTGGGCCACTCGGAGTGGGTTAAGATCGACCAGCAGCGCATCAACCTGTTCGCCGAGGCGACCGGCGACTTCCAGTTCATCCATGTCGACCCTGAGAAGGCAGCAAAAACCCCGTTTGGCGGCACGATTGCCCATGGTTTCCTGACCTTGTCGCTGATCCCCAAGCTGATCGAGGACATCCTCGTTCTGCCGCAAGGGCTGAAGATGGTGGTGAACTACGGGCTGGACAGCGTGCGCTTCATTCAGCCGGTCAAGGTCGACAGCCGGGTTCGGCTGAAGATAAAGCTGGGCGAGGTGACCGAGAAAAAACCGGGGCAGTGGCTACTCAAGGCGATTGCCACGCTGGAGATCGAGGGTGAAGAGAAGCCTGCTTATATAGCCGAGTCGCTGTCGCTCTGTTTTGTCTGATACATGCCCGGGGGGCTGCAGTGCAGCCCCCGATCCACAAATCCCCCGCACTCGCGTAAACTGCCAGCCTTCGCGCAGCCTAGGGCTGCCCCTGTCGATTTATCAAAGGTGCCCGCCATGCCCTGGCTGCAAGTACGCCTGGCCATCAGCCCGGAACAAGCCGAAACCTATGAAGATGCGCTGCTTGAAGTAGGCGCCGTCTCGGTCACGTTCATGGATGCCGAAGATCAACCGATCTTCGAACCAGACCTCAACACCACCCCGCTGTGGTCGCACACTCACCTGCTGGCGCTGTTCGAGGCCGATGCCGACCCTGAACAGGTGTTCGCCCACTTGCGCCTGCTGACCGGCGCCGAGCTGCCCGAGCACCAGGCCGAGGTGATCGAGGATCAGGACTGGGAGCGCAGCTGGATGGACAACTTCCAGCCGATGCGCTTCGGCCGCCGCCTGTGGATCGTGCCCAGCTGGCACGATGCCCCGGAAAAGGACGCCGTGAACCTGCTGCTCGACCCGGGCCTGGCCTTTGGCACCGGCACCCACCCCACAACGGCCCTGTGCCTGGAATGGCTCGACGGCCAGCAGCTTGAAGGCACCCAGGTGCTGGACTTTGGCTGCGGTTCGGGCATCCTGGCCATCGCTGCGCTGCTGCTGGGCGCTCGCGAAGCGGTAGGTACCGACATCGACGTGCAGGCCATCGAGGCTTCGCGCGACAACGCCCAACGCAACGGCATTGCCGACGAGAAACTGGCGCTGTACCTGCCCGAACACATGCCGGCGATGCAGGCCGACGTGCTGGTTGCCAACATCCTCGCCGGCCCGCTGGTGTCGCTGGCGCCACAGTTGTCCGGCCTGGTTCGCCCAGGTGGCCTGCTGGCGCTGTCGGGCATCCTCGCCGAGCAAGGTGAAGACGTGGCCGCCGCTTATGCCGCCGACTTTGAACTGGACCCGATCGTCGTGCGCGACGGCTGGGTGCGCATCAGTGGTCGGCGTCGCTAAGCGGGCCTAGAATACTTTTCTGCACAGCTCCCGGATCGCCGCATGACCGACAGTTTCGTCACCCAGTGCCCGCATTGCCAGACCAGCTTTCGCGTCACCCACCACCAGTTGGGCGTGGCGCGTGGCGTGGTGCGCTGCGGTCACTGCCTGCAGGTATTCAATGCCGCCAAGCAGCTGCTGGAGCAAAACCGCGCCGCTACCACAAGCGCCCCCGTGGTGCCGGCACCGGTACCTGCAGTGCCTGCCGAGCCGCTGGCCGAGCTGGCGCCAGAGCCTGCCATCAGTGTACGCGGCACCCCTCCTGACCAGGACTGGGCGCTGACTGCCCAGGCGCTGGACGAGCTCGACCTCGACAAGGAACTGGAGCGCCTGGAGCGTCGCGGCCAACCGGCCCCGACCCACCCGGCCAGCCAGGATGACAAGCTGCAGGCACGGCGCGATGAACTTCACCCGGACGAGCACGCAGAAGACCTTTTCGGTACGGCTACCGATGAGCCCTACGCGCCGCAGGAACCGGCAGAGCCTACCCCGGTGCTACTGGAACCGGAACCTTTGGAGCTGGACCTGGAGCCTGCCCCCGGCGAGCGTACCGAGCCTACCCTGGGCAGCAACCTTGACCTGGACATCGATGGCGAGCCGCCTGTGCACCGTGCGGCCGAACGCGATGACCAGCCCGCATTCAGCGAACCGCTGCGTATCAGCGATGACGAAACCCCGGAAACGGGCCTGAGCGCCCGCGACGACGAGCCACTGGCGCTGCGCCTGTCGGCGCATGACGACGAGCCCGTCGAGCCGCTGCCCGGAGAGCGCTTGGAACCAGGCTTTGCTGGCAAGCCCGAGCGCCCCTCGCGCAAGGAGCCGCTGGTCGATGTGGTCGATGACCCGCTGCAGCTAGGCTGGGAAAAACCCGCACCCAACTGGGGCAAGCGCCTGCTGTGGGGCTTTCTGACCCTGCTGGCTGGCGGCCTGCTGGCGTTCCAGTACGTGTGGTTCCACTTCGACGAAATGGCCCGCCAGGACCAGTATCGGCCGATTTTCCAGCAAATCTGCCCGATGCTCGGCTGCCAGGTCCCTACCCGCGTCGATATTGCACGCATCAAGAGCAGCAATCTGGTGGTGCGCAGCCATCCAGACTTCAAGGGCGCACTCATTGTCGACGCGATCATCTACAACCGCGCACCGTTCGCCCAGCCGTTCCCGTTGCTGGAACTGCGCTTCGCCGATCTCAATGGCCAACTGATCGCCAGCCGTCGCTTCAAGCCCAGCGAGTACCTGTCGGGGGAACTGGCAGGGCGTGGCGAAATGCCCAGCCAGACGCCAATCCACATTGCCCTGGACATCCTCGACCCTGGGCCGAAGGCCGTGAATTACAGCCTGAGCTTCCGTTCGCCGGAGTAGGCGACAAGCGGCCAGCAGCAAGCGACAAGACAAGAAGCCCCAACCGCGACCGCTTTTTGTCCTGTCGCTTGCTGCTTGAAGCACAAAGGCATAAGCCGACAACTGTTCAGATTTTATCCAAATCCATCTTTATCCAGTCATCGAGAGCGGGTATCATGCCAACCCTTTTTCGAACTCCAAGATTCGGCCCCACAACAGGGATCACCTATGTCGGCGGTACGCATCGGCCAATACACACTACGTAACAACCTGATCCTCGCGCCCATGGCCGGGGTCACGGACCAGCCTTTCCGTACACTTTGCCAGCGCCTGGGCGCCGGCATGGTGGTGTCGGAAATGGTAAGCAGCGACATGAGCCTGTGGAACAGCCGCAAGTCGAGCCTGCGCCGCATCCATGAAGGTGATCCCGAGCCACGCTCGGTGCAGATCGCCGGCGGTGATGCGCAGATGATGGCAGCGGCGGCAAAGGCCAATGTCGAAGCGGGTGCCCAGATCATCGACATCAACATGGGCTGTCCGGCAAAAAAAGTCTGCAACAAAGCCGCAGGCTCTGCTTTATTGAGAGATGAAGCCTTGGTCAGCGAGATCCTCCACGCCGTAGTCAGCGCTGTGGACGTACCGGTGACCCTGAAAATCCGCACCGGCTGGGACCGGGCGAACAAGAACGGCCTGAACGTGGCGAAGATCGCCGAACAGGCTGGCATCCAGGCGCTGGCGGTGCATGGCCGCACACGTGCCGACCTGTACACCGGCGAAGCCGAATACGACACCATCGCGGCCATCAAGCAGGCGGTGTCAATCCCGGTTTTTGCCAACGGCGATATCACCTCGCCAGAAAAGGCCCGGGCGGTGCTGGAAACCACCGGGGTCGATGGCCTGTTGATTGGCCGGGCTGCCCAAGGGCGGCCATGGATCTTTCGCGAGATCGAGCATTACCTGCGCACTGGCGAACATCTGCCAGCGCCGCAACTGGACGAAGTGGAACGCATCCTGCTGGAGCATCTGGCCGCGCTGCATGCCTTCTATGGCGATGTGATGGGCGTACGTATCGCCCGCAAGCACGTTGGCTGGTACCTGGCAACACGACCCGGCGGCAAGGAGTTTCGCTCCCGGTTCAACGCTTTGGAAGACACACAAGCGCAGTGCGCCAACGTTCGCGCGTTTTTCAGCGAACGTCGACAGAGCCTTGAGACAGAGGACGGACAAGGGGTGGCCGCATGACGATGATGACCGAGAATTTTGTGAGTGGAACAACGCCCGTGAGCGACAACGCCAACCTGAAACAGCACCTCAACACGCCGAGCGAAGAGGGCCAGACCCTTCGCGACAGCGTCGAGAAGGCGCTGCACAACTACTTCGCCCACCTGGAAGGCGCGACCGTGACGGACGTGTACAACCTGGTGCTCTCCGAAGTCGAGGCGCCCCTGCTCGAAAGCGTGATGAACTACGTGAAGGGCAACCAGACCAAGGCCAGCGAGATGCTCGGGCTGAACCGAGGCACCCTGCGCAAGAAGCTCAAGCAGTACGACTTGTTGTAAGCCAGAATCCCATCCAGAAAAGGCGACTCCCTGAACAGAGGCGCCTTTTTTGCTGACTCCACCGCGTTATTGGAACCCGAAATGACCGACCAGACTACCCGCCTGCCAGTCCGCCGCGCCCTGATCAGCGTCTCCGACAAGACCGGTATCCTCGAATTCGCCCGTGAGCTGCAGCAGCTCGGTGTCGAGATCCTGTCCACCGGCGGCACCTACAAGCTGCTCAAGGACAACGGCGTAAACGCGGTGGAAGTGGCCGACTACACCGGCTTCGCCGAAATGATGGATGGCCGGGTCAAAACCCTGCACCCGAAGATTCACGGCGGTATCCTCGGCCGTCGTGGCACCGACGACGCCATCATGAACGAGCACGGCATCAAGCCGATCGACCTGGTTGCGGTCAACCTGTACCCGTTCGAAGCCACCATTTCCAAGCCTGGCTGTGACCTGCCGACCGCCATCGAGAACATCGACATCGGCGGCCCGACCATGGTCCGTTCGGCAGCCAAGAACCACAAGGACGTGGCCATCGTGGTCAACGCCAGCGACTACGCCGGCATCGTCGAAGGCCTCAAGGCCGGTGGCCTGACCTATGCCCAGCGCTTCGATCTGATGCTCAAGGCGTTCGAGCACACTGCCGCCTACGACGGCATGATCGCCAACTACATGGGCACCATCGACCAGGCCAAGGACACCCTGAGCACCGAGGCGCGCAGCGAATTCCCGCGCACCTTCAACAGCCAGTTCGTCAAGGCACAGGAAATGCGTTATGGCGAGAACCCGCACCAGAGCGCGGCGTTCTATGTCGAAGCCAAGAAAGGCGAAGCCAGCATTTCCACCGCTGTCCAGCTGCAAGGCAAGGAACTGTCATTCAACAACGTGGCCGACACTGACGCCGCGCTGGAATGCGTAAAGAGCTTCGTCAAGCCGGCCTGCGTCATCGTCAAGCACGCCAACCCGTGCGGCGTGGCGGTAGTACCGGAAGACGAAGGCGGCATCCGCAAAGCCTACGACCTGGCTTACGCGACCGACACCGAATCGGCGTTCGGCGGCATCATCGCATTCAACCGCGAACTGGACGGCGAAACCGCCAAGGCCATTGTCGACCGCCAGTTCGTCGAAGTGATCATCGCCCCGAAAATCTCCCAGGCCGCCCGCGACGTAGTGGCTGCCAAACAGAACGTACGTCTGCTGGAGTGCGGCGAGTGGCCAGCCGAGCGCGCTGCCGGTTGGGACTTCAAGCGCGTCAACGGTGGCCTGCTGGTGCAAAGCCGCGATATCGGCATGATCACCGCCGATGACCTGAAGATCGTCACCAAGCGTGCCCCGACCGAGCAAGAGATCCACGACCTGGTATTCGCCTGGAAAGTGGCCAAGTTCGTCAAGTCCAACGCCATTGTCTACGCCAAGCAGCGCCAGACCATCGGCGTCGGCGCCGGCCAGATGAGCCGCGTCAACTCCGCCCGCATCGCTGCAATCAAGGCCGAGCACGCTGGCCTGCAGGTGCAGGGCGCGGTCATGGCGTCGGATGCATTCTTCCCGTTCCGTGACGGCATCGACAATGCAGCTAAAGTGGGTATCAGCGCCGTGATCCAGCCGGGTGGTTCGATGCGTGATGCTGAAGTCATCGCTGCTGCCGACGAGGCCGGCATCGCGATGGTCTTCACTGGCATGCGCCACTTCCGCCACTAATTACGCGGATCCCGAGGCGAGTCGAGATCCTGTGGGAGCGGGCTTGCCCGCGAATACGATGGTGGATTCACCGCCGCATTCGCGGGCAAGCCCGCTCCCACAGTGTTCGGCGCAAGCCACGGGATCACTTGAATCGAGGTTTTGACATGAAAGTTTTGATCATCGGCAGCGGCGGCCGTGAGCACGCCCTGGCCTGGAAAGTCGCCCAGGACCCACGCGTCGAGAAAGTCTTCGTTGCCCCGGGCAACGCCGGTACCGCCATTGAAGCCAAGTGCGAGAACGTCGCCATCGACGTGTGTGCCCTGGAGCAACTGGCCGACTTCGCCGAGAAAAACGTCGACCTGACCATCGTCGGTCCGGAAGCACCGCTGGTTATCGGCGTGGTCGACCTGTTCCGCAGCCGCGGCCTGGACTGCTTCGGCCCAACCAAGGGCGCGGCCCAGCTGGAAGGCTCCAAGGCCTTCACCAAGGATTTCCTGGCACGTCACAAGATCCCGACCGCCGACTACCAGAATTTCACCGAGATCGAGCCAGCGCTGGCCTATCTGCAGGAAAAAGGCGCGCCAATCGTGATCAAGGCCGATGGCCTGGCGGCAGGCAAGGGCGTGATCGTCGCCATGACGCTGGAAGAAGCCGAAGCCGCCGTGCGTGACATGCTGGCTGGCAACGCCTTCGGTGAAGCAGGTTCGCGTGTCGTGATCGAAGAGTTTCTCGACGGCGAAGAAGCCAGCTTCATCGTCATGGTCGACGGCCACAATGTGCTGCCCATGGCCACCAGCCAGGACCACAAGCGCGTCGGCGACCAGGATACCGGCCCGAACACGGGCGGCATGGGCGCCTACTCCCCTGCCCCGGTGGTTACCGCCGACGTGCACCAGCGCGTGATGGACCAGGTGATCTGGCCAACCGTGCGCGGCATGGCCGAGGAAGGCAACGTCTACACCGGCTTCCTCTACGCCGGCCTGATGATCGACAAGGCGGGCAACCCCAAGGTCATCGAGTTCAACTGCCGCTTCGGCGACCCGGAAACCCAGCCGGTCATGCTGCGCCTGGAGTCGAGCCTGGTCCTGCTGGTGGAAGCTGCGTTCGCCAAGGCACTGGACAAGGTCGAAGCACAGTGGGACCCGCGCCCGAGCCTGGGCGTGGTCCTGGCAGCTGGCGGTTACCCGGGCGACTACGCCAAGGGCGACGTGATCAACGGCCTGGACGCTGCCGCCAAGATCGAAGGCAAGGTATTCCATGCCGGTACTGCGCTCAAGGATGGCAAGGTAACCACCAACGGCGGGCGCGTGCTGTGTGCCACCGCCATGGGCAGCACCGTTGCCGACGCGCAGCAGCAGGCTTATCGCCTGGCCAAGGAAGTCAGCTGGAACGGCAGCTTCTACCGTTCCGACATCGGCTATCGGGCCATCGCCCGCGAGCGCGGTGAGCACCAGCAGTAAGTACTACCGGTATGCCGTAGCGGTTTCAGCCTGCGGCATCCGGCTCGTCGACAGGGCCCGGAATGGGCCTTGCCTTCGACTTCGCGCGCCGCGCATAGTGAGTACCCGGCACATCGGCCAAGAAGGGATTTCGTAGTGCGTCGGCTTCGGATTGCCTCAGCTCTGATCGTCAGCTTGCTGACCCTGCTCTGCATGTTTCCGGCTGCGGCCGAACATGACGGAGGCTGGACCGTTCTGCTCGACGAACAGGCCAACCTGCAACTGAGCGATGTGCGCTCCGAGCGCTATCGCAACCAGTTCAGCCCACTGCCTCTCGCCGACCTTGATGCTGCCCCGGCTGGACAGGCCTTGTGGCTGCACTATCGTCTGGCACCAGGTGACCAGGAGCAGCTGCTGCGGGTATTTGCCCCGGACCTTTCTGGCCTGGACCTCTACGCCCTCGAAGGCGAACAACTTCTGCGTCAGCTGCACCACGGGCGCCAGGCCGGCAATGCCAGCCCGACCCTGCGTGGCAGCGACCATGTATTGCCCCTGCCCAACAGCAGGCAACCGCTGGACATCTACTTGCGCCTGGCCTCAGAGCACCAGCTGCGTCCGGCCATCAGCCTTGAACCTGCGGCCGAGGCAGCCTCGGATCAACGCCAGCCGCTGTGGTTCGGCATGCTGTTCGGCGGCCTGATCATGCTGATCATGCACAACCTGATCCGCTTCCTCTACACCCGCTCCAGCACCACCCTGATCCTGGCGCTGTACCACGGCCTGATGCTGCTCAGCGGCCTGATCCTGCTGAACCTCAGCGGCCCTTGGTGGCATGTGTGGCACAGTGCGCAAACGCCTGCCGCCTATCTGACGCTGGTCCTGGCCGGCCTGTCCGGGTTGTATTTCACCCAACATTTCTTTTCGCCGTGCAATTCGCCACGGCTTAACCGCCTGCTGCAGGGTGAGATGCTGATTGTCGGGCTCAGTGGCCTGGTGCTGCTGTTCGTCGATACCCTGCCACTGAACCTGATGACCTACGCCCTGATGGCGCTGGGCAGCGTGAGCATGCTGCTGGTCAGCAGCTACCACTGGTACAAGGGCTATGCACCCGGACGCCTGTTCAGCCTGGCCATGGTGGTGTTCAACCTCGGAGGCCTGGTCCTGCTGCCAGCCCTGCTGGGCCTGACACGCACCTCGACCCCCTGGCTGCTGTGCATCCTGCTGGGCCTGACCGTGGTCAGTGGCCTGCTGCTCAACCTGGCAGTCAGTGAACGGCTGCGGCGCATAAGCGAGGAGCGTTTCAGCGCCAGCCGTGCACTGGCCGCCAGCGATGCAGAAATCAACGCCAAAGCCGAGTTCCTGGCCAAGATCAGCCACGAAATCCGCACCCCGATGAACGGCGTGCTCGGCATGACTGAACTGCTGCTGGGCACACCGCTGTCGGTGAAGCAACGTGACTATGTGCAGACCATCCACAGCGCCGGCAACGAACTGCTGACGCTGATCAACGAAATTCTGGACATTTCCAAGCTGGAATCCCGGCAAATCGAGCTGGATGATGTGCAGTTCGACCTTAACGCGCTGATCGAGGATTGCCTGAACATCTTCCGCGCCAAGGCCGAGCAACAGAACATCGAGCTGATCAGCTTCACCCAGCCACAAGTACCGCGGGTTATCAGCGGAGACCCGACGCGCCTGCGCCAGGCCTTGTCGAGCCTGCTGGAAAACGCCCTGAAAAACACCGACCAGGGCGAGATCCTGCTGGTGGTGGCGCTGGATCAACGCGGCGAGGTGCCACGCCTGCGTATCGCCGTGCAGGACAGCGGTGAACCGTTGCCCGCTGCCGACCGTGAAGCCTTGCTGCAGGCCGAGTTGCACAGCCACCACTTCCTTTCCAGCAACAAGCTGGGCGGCCACCTGGGGCTGGTCATCGCCAAACAGTTGATCGGTCTGATGCAGGGCGAGTTCGGCATCAAGAGCAACACCGGCATGGGCAACACCCTGTGGCTGACCTTGCCGCTGGACCCTTCACGCCTGGAACAGCCACCGGCGGACCTCGACAGCCCGCTGCGCGATGCTCGCGTGCTGGTAGTGGACGACAACGACACGTGCCGCAAGGTGCTTGTACAGCAGTGCAGCGCCTGGGGCATGAACGTCAGCGCGGTGCCGTCGGGCAAGGAGGCTCTGGCCCTTTTGCGCACCAAGGCGCACCTGCGCGACTACTTCGACGCGGTGCTGCTGGACCAGAACATGCCCGGCATGACCGGCATGCAGCTGGCCGCCAAGATCAAGGAAGACCCGAGCCTGAACCACGACATTCTGGTGGTGATGCTCACCGGCATCAGCAATGCGCCGAGCAAAGTCATCGCGCGCAACGCCGGGGTCAAGCGAATACTGGCCAAGCCGGTGGCCGGTTATACGTTGAAGACCACCCTGGCCGAGGAGCTGGCCCAGCGCGGCCGCGAACAGGCGATACCTGCCAGCCTGCCTGGCATCCCGCAGGCGCTGGACCTGCCTGGCGACTTCCGCGTGCTGGTCGCCGAAGACAACAGCATCTCGACCAAGGTGATCCGCAGCATGCTCGGCAAGCTCAACCTCAAGCCCGATACCGCCTGCAATGGCGAAGAGGCCTTGCAGGCGATGAAAGCGCAGCATTATGACCTGGTGTTGATGGACTGCGAGATGCCGATACTGGACGGTTTCTCGGCCACCCAGCAGTTGCGGGCCTGGGAAGCTGACAACCAGCGCCAGCGCACGCCGGTGGTGGCACTGACAGCGCACATACTGGCCGAACACAAGGAGCGCGCGCGGCTGGCAGGCATGGACGGACACATGGCCAAGCCGGTGGAGTTGTCGCAGTTGCGCGAGCTGATTCAATACTGGGCCAATCACCGGGAAGCCAAGGTGGACCCGGCACATACGTCCTGACCGATATCCAATGCTCTTGCAGGAGCGGCCTCGCGACACAAGGCCACGCCGGCATAAACCCAAGGAACACTGCTCATGCTCCATGAGTTGTTCAGCGTCTACCTGAAAATGCTCGTGCTCTACAGCCCGTTCTTCGTGCTGTCGTGTTTCATCAGCCTGACCCGCGGCCACTCCAGCAAGGAGCGCAAGCAACTGGCCTGGAAGGTCGCGTTCGCAGCCTTGGTCGCCAGCGTGATGCTGTACCTGTTCGGGCGGGCGATCTTCGGAATTTTCGGCATCACCGCCGATGCCTTTCGCATCGGTGCCGGCAGCGTGCTGTTCATTTCAGCGCTGGGCATGGCCCAGGGCAAGCCGGCGGTACAGGCCGACAACGTTCAGCAGGATGTGACCATCGTACCGCTGACCATTCCGCTGACCGTTGGCCCCGGTACCATCGGTGCCCTGTTGGTGATGGGGGTAAGCCAGCCGCACTGGGATGAAAAACTGCTGGCCATCGTCAGCATTGCCTTGGCCAGCTTTACCGTAGGCCTGGTGCTGTATCTATCGCACCGTATCGAGCGCCTGCTCGGTGACCAGGGCTTGCAAATCGTCAGCCGCCTGATGGGGCTATTCGTCTGTGCCCTGGCAGCACAGATCATCTTTACCGGGATTCGCGGTTACCTGCTGCCCTGAGCTTTCCAAGCCGGGCGCCTACAATTGCAGCTCAAGGATCGCCTTGCCATTTTGCTTGTCGACACTGGCCTGGGCCCGCTTGCGGTAGTCTTCGCGGAACCCCTGCAAGTTGAAGTGGATCACTTCGACACGCATGTCCAGGAGTTTTACTTCGCTGTTCAACTGCATGAACAGGAAGTCCTTGGAGGTCTTTTTCATCGACATTTCCATGTGGACCAATACCATGTCGATGAAGCCGCTCGACTGCTGAGAGCAAGGCAGCAACTGAAAACGTCCAATAGCTTTCGAGACTGCCCGGGATTCAAACGCGGTCAAGGTCTGGCTGTGATTACGCAGTGCCTGAAGCGACGACTGGGCAGATTGATAATGACCGGCAGAGCCTTTCTGACGAACCTGGGCAAGCGCCTGCTCGGCAAGGCTGGCCCTGTCCGGTCCCGGTCGAGTCGCCGTGGGCGCGAGCTTGCCATCAAAGCCCAGAAACGCAAGGTTACGCCAGTAGTTCCTGAACCAGTCCGGCTCCAGGCCTTCGTTGAAGTCCCCCCAGGCAACTTGCTGGGCAAACGCATTGGCCAACAGGATGTCGTCACGGGCTTCGCGGTTAACACCTGGCAAGAATGACAGCAGGCTGCTGTGGACGAGTTTGCCACTGGCGGCACCTTGATTGAACTCACTCATCTTCGACTCCTGATGTTGTCGCACGTTTGACTTGGCTGCGGTACTGCAATTGCTTGACCTTGATAGCGTCATGCAAGCCCGTACTTATTGAACTGATCACTTTTTCATGGGTGAAATAATTGGCATCGAACTGCTGAGCGGCATGGGCACTTGCAAGATTCAGCGGCTGCCACAGCCAATCCATCGCCAGATGCTCTGCTGTGCTAAAGCCCAACTCGGTACTGATGACGCCTGAATCGGCCAGTATCAGGCGCAACTCCATACGTACATGGCTCATGCCTTTATCGTCCGGGGGCCGAACACATTCGGCCCATAACAACTGTTCTATGGCACCGTCGGGTTGGGCGGAATAGGCGTCGAGGCATGTGGCTACCGGCCCCTGCAGGGCGCTGGGCACACCTGCCAAGAGCTTGGCCCGCAACATGCTCCACGGTTCACAGGCCACTGCGGGTGCAGCAGGCACAGCGCTGGAATGCAAGGTCGCGACAGTGCAGCCGAAGTTACCCTGAATTCGCAGATATTCCTTGTGCCACCCAGCGTCCTGAAGGGCGTGCCCCTTGCTAGCGGTCAAGTAGGCTGCCAGCTGAACATCCAACAGTGCTTCTGCTCGTGAAGCACTGACATTGTTGTCGATCAATACCAGGCTATTGCCGTTCAACCACAACGTGTAATTGGCGTGCATCAGTATGCCCTCCAGGCCCGTCGACGCCGTGTCGACAGGCCAACTTCATCGTCAGAGTTCCAGTGCCAGCAGGACCTGCAGGGCATTGTCGTCAAGTTTGGTTTCTACAATGGCGCGAACTTTGTCGTATTGGCGCTTATCGAAATTCAACACCGCACCACAAGCAAAGTTGGAAGTACCGTTGCTTTCCCACTTGACCAGCAGATAGTTGGCAGCCTTGTCAGGCTTGGCGTCGGTCTGGATCGCACTGACCAGCATCGCCACTTGGCCGCCGTCCGTTTGCTCGCACTTGGCAAGGCTCAGCCCGGTTCGGTCATCTTCGACCGACTTGCGGTCGAGCAACTCGACGTTTTTGGTGCTGGCGGCCAAGGCTGAAACAACCGTTTTGCCGAGATTGTCCAGGGCGGTTGCCACATCGCCAGTGAAAACGCCATATGCCGCCTGCAGGCCCTTGCCCAGCAAGTTGCTGATCTCAAGGCGCATATTGCGTTCAGTGACCTGCTGTACATCGACATTGGTCGGCGCCCAGCCCATCTTCGACATCAGGTAGATGTAGTGTTTGAACCAGAGTTGCGTTTCACGGATAGGGTCATGCTGCTTGTTGGCACCTTGCGTGGCCAGGGCATGACAAGCCTTTGCAGCATCGCGGTTTTGCTCACCCATCAGGTCGGGGAACACGAACAGATTCTTGTCCGGCAGAACCTGAAGCTGCAGCTTCTCTTTATCGGTCGTCATGGGAAAGGTCTCCAGGAAGGGTACGGTTGGAGCCAAATAGCTCCAGCCGCAAACCTACCTGTGACCTTTACCTCAATCTGCCACGAAGCAGTTCCTCATCTGCCCGCGCTGCCGCCGCTTACGGCTTTGCGCCATACCAGCGCGGGGTATAGACCCAAACCCCACCCGCTGCGCGGTCGAAAGTGCAGGTAGTGGAAGACCCAACCAACACCATGGTGCGCATGTCGACCATTTCTGGCAGCAGTTCGGCCAGGGTGACTACCTTCAGTGTCTGCCCCGGCCTACCGATGTCACGGCCAAGGACTACAGGCGTGTTCCCGTCACGGTGGCGGCGCACAACCTCCAGGGCGACACCGAGCTGGTGCGGCCTGGCCTTGGAGATCGGGTTGTAGAAGGCCAGCACCAGGTCGGCCTGGGCAGCCAGGTCCAGGCGCTTTTCAATGATCGACCAGGGCTTGAGGTTGTCCGACAGCGACATCACGCAGAAGTCATGCCCCAGCGGTGCACCTGCCTGGGCGGCGGTTGCCAGCGAGGCTGAAACCCCCGGCAAGATCTGCAGGTCGACGCGATGCCAGGCAGGGTCACTGGATTCGTGCAATGCTTCGAGCACCGCAGCGGCCATGGCGAAAACGCCCGGGTCACCTGACGACACCACCACCACCGAACGGCCTTGGGCTGCCAGTTCGAAGGCATGTCGGGCGCGTTGCATCTCTTCGCGGTTGTCGGTGCAGTGCAGCACCTGGTCGTCGCGGAACGGGCCAGCCATGCGCACGTAGGTTTCGTAACCGAGCACATCTTCGGCCTGCGCCAGTTCGGCCTTAACCGCCGGCACCATCAGTTCCGCCGCACCTGGGCCAAGGCCGATGACCGCCAGGCGACCGCGACGGCGGCCGACCTGCACTACGTCGACCGGGGCAGGCGCCACCGCGACCACGACTTCTTCAAGCGCTATCAACTCGGCATCGGGCACCGCCGCAGCGACCATGCTGGCCACATCGCCAGGGCCGGTGGCAAAGCGCAAGGGGACCCCCAGGGCCTGCGCAGCTTCGTGCAGGGCGCTGTCGGCCATGGTTGCCTCGTCGGCCAGCACGCAGGCTACCGAGGGCTCAGCGATGCCGGCTTGCTGCAGTGCTGCGCGAATACTGTGCAGATTGCCACCTGCAACCCCCACGACCACCTGGCGCGGGTGGATCAGCAGCTCGTCGCGGTTGGCTGGACGCGCCCGATGCCCCACATGGATGGTGCGCTGCGCCGTCTCGCTGGCGGGCAACTGCGCCAGCTGCAGCCACGGTGCGTTACCTTCGATACGCACGGACTCACCTGCCAGCAGGTCGGATACAAAGCGCTTGCCTTGCTCGATATCGGCCAATGCATAGCCCTGCGGCGGGTTCAGCAGGCAAGTACCGAAGCGCAGCTCGCCACTGGTGGTGATGGCCGCGGAAACGCCCAGCGCATCAGCGATTTCCCGCGCCATCACGTTCACCCCACCGAGGCCTCCGAGCAACGGCACTACCGCGCTACCATCCTCGGCCACGGCCAGTACCGGCGGCTCGCTGCCCTTCTCGCAGAGCAGAGCGGCCAGGCTACGGATAACGATACCCGCGGCGCACAACGCAATGATCGGCGTGTCTTGCTGGTACAACCCGCGCAAGGTATCGCCGAACGACACGTACGACTGGTCTGCACCCTCGACACGCCCCTCGAGGCCATGGATCGTGGCCTGCGGATAACAGGCCTGGATACGCTGCGCCGTCGCCAGGCTGCCCGGGCCGAGAATGACGATGGCCGGTGCCCTGTGCATGTTCAGCCCTGCCATTTTTCCCCCGGCACGATGATCAGCGAGAAGTACGGCGACGACTGCGGGTCGACCTGGTCCAGCGGCACGATCTTCTGGTTGGCCATGGTCGCCCGTTCCACATACAGCGCACGCCCATCCAGGCCCAGGTCGGCCAGCACTTCGCGCACCTTGGGGAAGTTGCGCCCAAGTTTCATGATCACCGCTGCATCGGCGTCGGCCAGACGGCGCTTGAGCTCTTCAGCGGGCAACACGCCAGACAACACCGACAGGCTCTGGTTGCGGTACACCAGCGGCGCCCCCAGCACCGAAGCGCCACCGAGCATGGAGCAGACACCGGGAATCACTTCTGCCTCGTAGCGCTGCGCCAGGCGGTCATGTAAGTACATGTAGGAGCCATAGAAGAACGGGTCGCCTTCGCAAATCACCGCCACGTCGCGGCCGGCATCCAGGTGCTCGGCCACCTGTACGCTGGCTTCGTCGTAGAAGTCGCTGATCACTTGCTCATAGGACAGCGGCGCCGGCAGCACTTCGGTGGTGACCGGGTAGACCAGCGGCAGCAGGGTCTGCTCGGGCTGCAGGTGCGCCTCGATAATGCCGAAGGCATTGCCACGCTTGCCCTTGGCCACGAAGTAGCCGACCACCGGCGCCTCACGCAACAGGCGCAGGGCTTTGAGGGTAATCAGTTCAGGATCGCCAGGGCCCACGCCCAGGCCAAGCAGTCGTCCGCGCGGGGCCATCATTCCACCTCCGTGGCCAGGGCGTTGACCGCCGCGGCGGCCATCGCGCTGCCGCCCAGGCGGCCTTGCATGATCACGAACGGCACGCCACGGCTGTCGGCGGCGAGCATGGCCTTGGACTCGGCAGCGCCGACGAAACCGACCGGGAAACCGAGGATCAGCGCGGGCTTGGGCGCGCCGGCATCGAGCATCTCCAACAGGTAGAACAACGCGGTAGGGGCATTGCCGATGACCACCACGCTGCCCTCCAGGTAAGGGCGCCACAGCTCCAGGGCTACGGCGGAGCGTGTGTTGCCAGCGTCTTTGGCCAGGCCCGGCACGCTGGGGTCACGCAGGGTGCAGATGACTTTGTTGTCAGCTGGCAAGCGCGCCCGGGTGATCCCTTCGGCCACCATGTGCGCATCGCAGAGGATCGGCGCGCCGTTGAGCAGCGCCTCGCGCCCGGCCCGGCCGGCACCGTCTGAGAACTGCAGGCCATCGATGGCGTCGACCATGCCACACGCGTGGATCACACGCACGGCGAGCTTTTCAAGGTCTGCGGGGATCCGCTCGAGTCGGGCTTCCTCACGGATGATCCGGAAGGAGTTGCGATAGATCTCCTGACCATCGCGGATGTAGTCAATCATCAAGGTGCTCCGTCGGCAGGTCGAGCATGGCGCCTGCTTCATTCAAGGTAAGGTCGGTGGCGCGCAGGGCACCGAAACCCGGCTGGCGCGCATCACGCAGATACAAGTCGTAACGGCCCGGCGAACGGGCCAGCAAGGTGGCCGGGGCAACATGGGCCACAGCACAGGAACGGGGGCAGCCGGACAGGTGCACGCTGGCCGGCACGCCGGGGCCCAGCAGCGCGGCCAGGACAACGGCGTCAGCCTTGGTCTCGGCAAGGGCCTTGGCGCAGCCGCTGGCACCGGTGCAGGCGCTGATACGCGCCAGGGGTTCACGGTCGTGGCACAGCAACCCCAGCGCAGACAGTTCGGCCAGGGCCTGATCGATGTGCTGCGCTTGCAGGTTGGTCAGCACCAGGCTTTGCCAGGGGCTAAGGCGCATGCTGGCATCGCCCAGTTCACGGGCAATACGTGCGGCGCCACGCAGCATCGCGGGGGTCAGGCGGCCTTGCGGCGGGGCAACGCCAAGGGCAACGCCCTGCGCCTGGGGCAACCTGCCCAACCACGAGGCGCGGTGCTGTTCACGCCGCCATGTGAGCACGGCGGCATCGCGGCGGATGACCAGGCCGAGCCCAGCGACAAAATCAGCTGGCGGGTACACCTCAAGCAGCTGGCGCATGCGCGTCTGCGTCGGGGATGCCAGATCGAGGAAGCGCTCCAGCACGGCGCGCACCAGTATCAGGCCCTGCGCCAGCGGCACCGCACCGAGCGCCTGGCCCTCTGCCGGGCAACCTGCCAGGCCAAACGCCAGCCAGGTCTGCTGGTCCAGGGGCAAGGGCGACAGCCACAGGTCATGAGGGTGCTCGAGCATCGCCAGGCGCTCGCCGGCATCCAGCTGCACAGCGAACTTGGCCGACAGCTGGTGAAAGCGCGGGGTGCCTTCCAACAGGTCGAGGACCTGCCCGGCCAGCGGCCGGGCGTCCAGCAGCATGAGCGGGTCATGCCCGGCCAGCGGGCTGAGCATCACGTTGCGCACATCGTCACCCGCCGCATCGCGTGGTCCCAGGCCGGCTGCGAGCAGTGCCTCGACCAAGGCGCGATGCTCGCTGCCAATGCCGCGAATCTGCAGGTTGCCACGGTTGGTGGCCTCGATCACGCCGCCAGCAAAACGCTCCGCCGCCGCCGCCACGGCTTCAGCCTGCTCGGCCAGCAGCAGGCCACCCGGCAGCTTGATGCGGCAGATACCGCCATCACGGGCACTGACAATGCGCCACAACCCCGGGCAGGCCGAGGGGCGGGGCGATACGTGGGGGGCATGGGCCTGCGTCAAAGGGGCATCCGGCAGTCTGTGAAAATGCGCTTGAGTGTAGAAGGCGCGGTATTATGCCTGCTTTGTCCGGCGGCATGAAAAGCCGGTGGTCGAGCATCCTCGGCGATTAAGTAGAATTTCAGGACCGCGTCGCCTTCTTCGCGGGCTCGCCCGCTTCCACAGGATCACTGCAGGCTGCACAGGCTGCCCTGTATCTGTAGGAGCGGGCTTGCCCGCGAAGGGGCGCGAAGCGGCCCCAAAAATGGCGGATCGAAATACATGACACCCTGGCTGACAGTAGTAGGCATCGGCGAAGACGGCTTCAGCGGCCTGGGCAAACAGGCCCGGCGCGCCCTGCTGGGCGCTGGGCGGGTCTTCGGCAGCCCACGCCAGCTGGCCTTGCTGCCACGTTGCGTGACCGCGGAACAGCTGGCCTGGCCCAGCCCGTTCTCGTTGGCCCCGGTGTTGAACCTGCGCGGCGAGCCGGTGTGCGTGCTGGCCAGCGGTGACCCTATGTTCTACGGCGTCGGTGCCAGCCTGGCGCGCCAGGTGCCTGCTGCAGAAATGCGCGTGCTGTCGATGCCCTCTTCCTGCGCCCTGGCCGCTGCCCGCCTGGGCTGGCCGCTGCAGGACCTGCAGGTGGTGTCGCTGGTGGCCCGCCCCCTGGCAGCGCTCAATGCCCACTTGCACAGCGGCATGCGCCTGCTGGTGCTGAGCAACGATGGCGACAGCCCGGCGGCAATTGCCGCGCAGCTGCGCGGGCAAGGCTTCGGCCCAAGCCGCCTGCAGGTGTTCGAGCACTTGGGGGGCGTGGACGAACGTGCACTGGCCGGCACCGCCCAGGACTGGCCGCACACCGGTATCGCGGCGCTCAACCTGGTCGCCATCGAATGCCTGGCTACGCCCGATGCGCCCCGCCTGCACCGGCTGGCCGGGCTGCCAGACGCCGCATACCGGCACGATGGCCAGTTGACCAAGCGCGATGTCCGCGCCATCACGCTGGCGCGCCTGGCACCGCAACCCGGCGAACTTTTGTGGGATGTCGGTGCGGGCTGCGGCTCGATCGGCATCGAATGGATGCGCGCCCACCCGGCATGCCGCGCCCTGGCCATCGAGGCCGACGAAGGCCGCCAGGGTTTGATCGAGCATAACCGCGATGCATTGGGTGTACCCGGCCTGCAACTGGTTCGCGGCAAGGCGCCAGCGGCGCTGCAAGGCCTGGAACAACCGGATGCAATCTTCATCGGAGGCGGCGTTACCCGCGCAGGTGTACTGGACCTGTGCTGGGCAAGCCTGCGCCCCGGCGGCCGTTTGGTGGCCAACGCCGTCACCCTGCAAAGCGAACTGGCCCTGGCACATTTTCGCGAACAGCACGGTGGTGAGCTGACCCGCATCCATGTCGCTCATGCCCAGCCCTTGGGTGCGTTCGACACCTGGCGCCAGGCGCTGCCGATCACCATTCTGGAAGTACTGAAACCCGCCGATGCGTGAAGAAACCCGCGAACAGCCCGCGCCTCTGCGCAGCGGCCTTACCACTGGCAGTTGCGCCACCGCCACCAGCCTGGCAGCGGCCAAGCTGCTGCTCACCGGGCAGCGTGATGATGCGGTGGACATCACCTTGCCCAAAGGCAAGGTCGTGCAGATGCGCCTGGAATTCTGCCGCCTGATCGGCGAGTGCGCCGAAGCCGGCACCCTCAAGGATGCGGGTGACGACCCGGACGTGACCCACGGTGCCCTGCTCTATAGCCAGGTGCGCCTGCTGGCGGAACCTGGCATTGGTTTTGTCGCTGGCAGCGGCGTGGGCACGGTGACACGCCCGGGGCTGGTGCTGGCGGTGGGTGAACCGGCCATCAACCCGGTGCCTCGGCTCATGATCAGTGAACACCTGCAACGCCTGGCCGACGCGTGCGGCTACCTTGGCGGCTTCGAGGTCACGGTCAATGTGCAAGGTGGTGAGCAACTGGCCCTGAAAACCATGAACCCGCGCCTGGGCATCCTCGGCGGGCTGTCGATCCTCGGCACCAGCGGCATCGTCCGGCCGTTCTCTTGCGCGGCCTACATTGCCTCGATCCACCAAGGCATCGACGTGGCCCACACCAACGGCTACACGCACATAGCCGCGTGCACCGGCAATGCCAGCGAAGACACCATGCGCCGCGTCTACGGCCTGCCGGAAATCGCCCTGATCGAAATGGGCGATTTCGTCGGCGCGGTGCTCAAGCACCTGCGCAAGGTACCGGTGCCGCGCCTGACCCTGTGCGGCGGCTTCGGCAAGATCAGCAAACTGGCCGCCGGGCACATGGACCTGCACAGTCGTCACTCCAGCATCGACTTGCCGCAACTGGCAGGTTGGGCCGCAGACATTGGCGCTGACGAGGCGTTGCAGGCTGCCATCAGCGGCGCCAACACCAGCCAGCAAGCGCTCGCCCTGGCTCATGCGGCCGGCATTGCCCTGGGTGACGCGGTGTGTGCCCACGCCCTGGCCTTCGCCCGTAGCGTCGTGCCGGCGCAGGTGCACGTGGAGGTGTTCGCCATCGACCGCCAAGGCGGCATCGTCGGCCAGGCGGGTGTGCAATGACTGCGCGCATCCTGTTGCTGGGGGGGGTCACTGAAGCCCTGGCGATGGCCCGCCAACTCGGGCCTCGACATGTCTACAGCCTGGCCGGTATCGGCCGCGTGCCGCAGGGCTTGCAATGCCAGGTGCGGGTCGGGGGCTATGGCGGTGTCGAGGGCTTGACCCGTTACCTGCGCGAAGCGGGCATCACCCTGCTGATCGACGCCACCCATCCCTATGCCGCGCAAATCAGCCGCAATGCCGCCAACGCCGCACGCAACGCCGGCATCCCGTGCTGGGCCTTGCGTCGCCCCGCCTGGCAGGCGCAAGCAGGGGACGACTGGCGAGAAGTCGAGGATTGGGCAGGGTTGATCGAAGCACTGAAGCCGTTCCGCAGGCCACTGTTCACGCTAGGACGCGAGCCGCTGCAGCACCTGGACGAGATTCCGCCAGAGCAGTTCTGGACCTTGCGTGCGCTGGAGGCGTGCCCTGGCAACGAGCGCTGTGAAGTGATTGGCGCACGTGGGCCGTTCCATATCGATGATGAGCGGGCGTTGTTCCAGCGCCGCCACATCGATGTGCTGATCAGCAAGAACAGCGGCAGTGTGGCGACCGAGCCGAAGCTGGAGGTAGCGCGGGAGCTTGGCGTGCCGGTGCTTGTCCTGAAACGTCCGGCACTGCCGGAGGTGGACCGGGCATTCGACTCACTGGCGGACCTGGCAACAGCACTCGCCCTCTAGGCGCTGCGCTTTCGCGACACATAGGCACTCCTACAAGGATTTCAGACTTTTCTTCCAACTAACCCAGTGGCCCGTTGCCGCTCTGCTGCCTTAAACTCGACGCCCCTCCCCCGGAAGGTTTCACCCATATGGAAATGCAATGGTGGATCTGGCTGGTCTTCGGCATTGCGCTGATCCTGCTTGAACTGGTCCTCCCAACGTTCTTCATACTCTGGTTCGGCATCGGCGCCGTGCTGGTCTCGCTTATCTCGCTCGCCGCACCCAGCCTGCAACTGGACATGCAGGTCCTGCTGTGGGTACTGCTGTCGTCGGCCACCACCGTGCTGTGGTTCAAAGTGTTCCGGCGCAAGCAGCCGGATGTGCGCTGGACCGCCGACAGCGTGATCGGCGAAGTGGGCCTGCTGACCGCTCCCGTGTCGGAGTTCCAGAAAGGCCGCGTACGCTTCCAGAAGCCGATCCTCGGCAACGAAGAGTGGACCTGCGTCGCCGATAGCCAGATCGCCGCCGGCGAGCGGGTACGCCTGACCGCCATCGAGGGGAACACCGCCCGCGTTATCCGGGCCTGAATCCGCATTAAAAGGAATTTTGCAGCATGACCAGCCTCATCGTCGTCGGCGCCATTGCCCTGTTCGTCCTGATCACCGTGTTCAAGGGGGTGCGCATCGTGCCCCAGGGCGAGGAGTGGATCGTCGAGCGCCTGGGCCGCTACCACAGCACCCTCAAGCCGGGCCTGAACATTGTCATCCCCTACATGGACGTGGTCGCCTACCGCCTGCCGACCAAGGACATCATCCTCGATGTGCAGCAGCAGGAAATCATCACCAAGGACAACGCGGTAATCGTCGCCAACGCCCTGTGTTTCGCCAAGGTAGTCGACCCGCAGAAAGCCTCGTATGGCGTGCAGGACTTCTCGTTCGCCGTCACCAGCCTGACCATGACCTCGCTGCGCGCCATCGTCGGTGCAATGGACCTCGACGAGGCGCTGTCCAGCCGCGAGCAGATCAAGGCCCGTCTGCGCGATGCAATGTCCGAGCAGACCGAAGACTGGGGCGTGACCGTGCGCTCGGTGGAAATTCAAGACATCAAACCTTCGGAAAACATGCAGTTGGCCATGGAACGCCAGGCCGCAGCCGAGCGTGAGCGCAAGGCCGACGTCACCCGCGCCGAAGGGGCCAAACAGGCGGCGATCCTAGAAGCAGAGGCGCGCCTGCAGGCGGCCAGGCTGGATGCCGAGGCGCAGATCAGCCTGGCCGAGGCCTCGGCGCGCTCGATTTCGCTGGTGAAGGAAGCGGTGGGCAACGAGACCGTACCGGCGATGTACCTATTGGGCGAACGCTATGTGGGCGCGATGGAGAACCTGGCGGGCAGCAGCAATGCCAAGGTGGTGGTGTTGCCGGCTGACCTGCAAGAGACCGTGCGCGGGTTGATGGGCCGCAACAAGGTTTGAGAGTGTCGGGGGCGGCCTTGTGTCGCGATGGGCTGCACAGCAGCCCCCATTACCAGGCCAACTGCGTCACTTCACCGCACCCCGGCATTTTTACCTATACTCCGCCTTACAATAGCCACCACGATTCCTGACCGGATCTCTCCATGCCCCCACGTCGGCACATTGCCTGGGTAGCCTGCCTTGCAGTGCTATTCAACTTGCTGGCCATGCCGCTGTCTTCTGCTGCGCCCAAGGGCCCGGCCGAGCAGCTGCTGTGGGGGGCTTTCTGTTCCAGCATGGCCAACAAGGCCAACGTCGACGTTCAGGCCCTGGCCAAGATCGACCTCGGCCCGCAAAGTGACGACAGCGCCGGCATGATGAACTGCTGGTGCTGCTCCGGTGCCGTGCCGTTGCTGGCCCTGCCCGGCTACCCGCCACAGTTGCACCACCCGCCGACACTGCTCAGCGGGCTGCTGCCGCCAGCTGCCAAGTACACACCCACGCCCCGCCAGCTCTGGCCTGGGCTGAATCCTCGTGCCTCTCCGCTAGCCTGAGTTCATCACGCTGTCTGCCTGAACCAGAACGGAAACGGAGATTCACCATGCTCAAGCACGCCCTCGTCATGGCCGCCCTGCTGCTGCCTGGCGCCTTTGCCAATGCCCACGAATACAGCGTGGGTGACCTGCACATTGCCCACCCGTGGTCGCTGCAATTGCCACCCAACGCGCCTAACGTCGCTGCGTATTTCGTGGTGCACAACAAAGGCCAGGCCGATGACCGCCTGCTCAGCGTCGACAGCCCCATCAGCGATGACGCGCAACTGCACGAGCATGCCATGAGCGCCACTGGCGCCATGAAGATGCAACAGGTGCGCAGTGTGGTAGTACCTGCCGGCAAGGACCTGACCTTTGCCCCTGGCGCCTACCACGTGATGCTGATGCAGCCCAAGGACCGTAGCCTGCTCAGCGACGGCAAACGCTTCCCGTTGACCCTGCACTTCGAAAAGGCCGGCGATATCACCGTCGAAGTGGCCGTGCAGAAGCAGGCGCCAGCGGACCAGCCGCAAGCCCACGAACACGCGCACTGATACCTGCTGACAGGCACGCGCCATGAGCCTGCCGCGCCACAGCATCGGCCGTACCATCCGCCCTGACCTCAGGCGCGCCGGTGGCGGATGGCTGAGCCTGTTCGCCATGTGGATGATCTTCATCGGCCCACTGATTTCCCAGTCGATGCCGATGGACCACCACGCGGGCATGAACATGCCGATGGACATGCCGATGGCGGCTGCCCATCAGCACGGCGGCGACGCCCATCACGGCCACGGCGGCGATGGCCAGCTGCATGTGATGTGGGAAAAGTGCGGTTACTGCAGCCTGTTGTTCAACTGCCCGGCCCTGCCCCAGGCCCTCAGCCCGCTCAGCGCCGGCAGCATCGTCCCCACCAACCACCTGCTTGCGCCAACGCACCAGGGCCATGCCCGGCAGGCTGTATTCCCTGGTGCGCGCAGCCGCGCCCCGCCTTCTTCGATCAACGTCTGAAACCACATTTTGCGCACGAAGCCAGGAGGCTTCGCGCTAACTCATGACTGATCGACTGGAATCATTATGTCCGGCTGCACCCCTGTTTTTGCCTTGTCCCTGCGTGGGACCATCGCCGCCCTGTGCGGTTCGCTGCTCGCACCCATGGCCCTGGCCGCCGACCCTGGCCATGAAGGCCATGTGCACGACGCACCCGAGCTGAGCCCGACGGTGATCACCGCCGTGGCCCCGAGTTCACCGCTGACCGTGGTCACCAACCCGAAAGACCCGCGCCAGCCAGTGCCGGCCAGCGACGGCGCCGACTACCTGAAGACCATCCCCGGCTTCTCGGCAATCCGTGCCGGCGGTACCAACGGCGACCCGGTATTGCGCGGCATGTTCGGCTCGCGCCTGAACATCCTCACCAACGGCGGCTTGATGCTTGGCGCCTGCCCCAATCGCATGGACGCGCCCACGTCCTATATCTCGCCAGAAACCTACGACCGCCTGACCGTGATCAAAGGACCGCAGAGCGTCATCTGGGGGCCCGGCGGCTCGGCCGGCACCATCCTCTTCGAGCGCGAACCGGAGAAATTCGGCACCCTCGGCAGCCGCGTCAACGCAAGCCTGCTGGCCGGCTCCAACGGCCGCTTCGACAAGGTGCTGGATGCTGCGGCCGGCAACAGTCAGGCCTATGCCCGCTTCGTCGGCAACCAGTCACGCTCGGACGACTACCACGACGGCAACAACGACACCGTGCCGTCGCGCTGGGACAAGTGGAATGGCGATGTCGCCCTCGGCTGGACACCCGACCAGGACACCTTGCTGGAGCTGACTGCCGGCAAGGGTGACGGCGAAGCCCGCTACGCCGGGCGCGGCATGGACGGTTCGCAGTTCAAGCGCGAAAGCCTGGGCCTGCGCTTTGAAAAGTCCAACCTCGGCGAGGTGCTCGACAAGGTCGAGGCGCAGGTCTACTACAACTACGCCGACCATGTGATGGACAACTACAGCCTGCGCACGCCGTCGGGTAGCGGCATGATGGGCATGCCGATGGTCAGCAACGTCGACCGCCGCACCATGGGTGCACGCATCAAGGCCACCTGGCGCTGGGCCGACGTGCAGCTGATCAGCGGCATCGACGCGCAAACCAACGAACATCGCAAGCGTGGCGGTATGGGTGTGGACGCACACAAGGGCCAGGCCTGGACCAAGGACGCCGACTTCCACAACTACGGCGCCTTCAGCGAACTGACCTGGTACGTCAGCGGTGAGGACCGCTTGATTACCGGCGCCCGTCTGGACCGCGCCTCGGCGCGCGACTTCCGCAAAACCAGCGCCACCGAGGGCGACACCCGTGCCGACACCCTGCCGAGCGGTTTCATCCGCTACGAGCACGACCTCGCAGCCATTCCAGCCACCACCTACATCGGCCTCGGCCACGCCCAGCGCTTTCCCGACTACTGGGAGCTGTTCTCACCCAAGCTGGCACCCGCCGGGGCAGCCAACGCCTTCGATGGCATCAAGCCAGAGAAAACCACCCAGCTCGACTTCGGCATCCAGTACCGCACCGAGCGCCTGGAGGCCTGGGCTTCGGGCTATGTCGGGCAGATTCGCGACTACATCCTGTTCGACTACCGCACCGGCATGATGGGCATGAGCACCTCGCAGGCGCAGAACATCGACGCCCGCATCATGGGTGGCGAACTGGGCGCCGCCTACCAGCTGACTGACAACTGGAAGGCCGACGCCACGCTTGCCTACGCTTGGGGCAAGAACAGCAGTGACGGCAAGGCGCTACCTCAAATGCCTCCCCTGGAAAGCCGCCTGGGCCTGACGTACAGCCGCGATGTGTGGAGCGTCGGCGCACTGTGGCGGCTGGTGGCGGCGCAAAACCGCATTGCCGAAAACCAAGGGAACGTCGTTGGCAAGGACTACGACAAGAGCGCCGGCTTCGGCGTGTTCTCCCTGAACGGCGCCTACAAGGTGAACAACAACCTCAAGCTCAGCGCAGGGGTCGACAACCTGTTCGACAAAACCTACGCCGAGCACTTGAACCTGGCCGGGAACGCCGGGTTCGGCTACCCGGCTACAGATCCACAGCCGGTCAACGAGCCAGGCAGGACCTTCTGGACCAAGGTCGATTTCAGCTTCTGACAACAACGGGCGCAGCTTCGGTTGCGCCTTTCAGCTGGTCAAAAAAGGAGGTTCCCATGAGAGGAACACGCGTCTCTTTCTACAACCTGGCCTGGCGTTGGCATTTTTATGCGGGGCTGTTCGTGGCCCCGTTCATGATCCTGTTGGCAATCACCGGGATCATCTACTTGTTCAAGCCCCAGCTCGACCCGCTGCTGTACCGCGAGCTGATGGTGGTCGAGGCCGGCCAGCACCGGCAGGGCGCAGACACGATGCTGGCTGAAGTGCGCCAAGCCTACCCAAAGGGCCACATCGCCCAGTACTTGCCGCCACTGAACGCCGCGCGCAGTGCGCAGTTCGTGGTGCATGACGGCGGGCGCGAACTGAACGTGTTCGTCGACCCATACAGCGGCAAGGTCCTCGGCGAACAGGACGGCAAGCAGAACCTGCAGGCCATCGCCCGCGCCCTGCATGGCGAGCTGATGGTCGGCACGGTCGGTGACCGGCTGGTGGAACTGGCGGCGGGCTGGGGCATCGTGCTGGTGGTATCGGGCCTGTACCTGTGGTGGCCGCGCGGGCGCAGTGGCGCTGGCGTGCTTTGGCCGCGGCTGACGGCACGCGGCCGGCTGTTCTGGCGTGACCTGCACGCGGTAACCGGTTTCTGGGGTTCGGCCTTGCTGTTGTTGATGCTGATCAGCGGCATGACCTGGACCGGCTTGTGGGGCAAGCAGTACGCTGATTTGTGGAACCGCTTCCCGGCAGCCATGTGGAACGACGTGCCCAAGTCGGACCAGCAGGCGCGTGAGCTGAACAGCGCACACCGCCAGACCGTGCCCTGGGCCATGGAAAACACGCCGATGCCACAGTCCGGTGCACACGCCGAGCACGGCGGGCACCACATGATGTCGGACCCGCCTGCAGCGCCCCAGGTGAGCGTGCAGCAAGTCGAAGACATTGCCACTTCGCGTCAGGTCGAGCCGGGCTACAGCATTACCCTGCCCACCACTGCCGACGGGGTGTTCACCATTGCCGTGTTCGCCGACGACCCGCGCAACGACGCCACCCTGCATGTCGACCAATACACCGGCAAGGTTCTGGCCGATGTGCGCTGGCAGGACTACAGCCCGGTTGCCCGCGCCACCGAGCTGGGCGTGATGCTGCACGAAGGCAAGATGTTCGGGGCGCTGAACCAGATCATCATCCTGCTGGTGTGCCTGATGATCCTGCTGGGTTCGGTGAGCGGGCTGGTGATGTGGTGGAAGCGCCGGCCGGACGGCGGCCTGGGCGTACCGCCTTTGCGTCATGACCTGCCACGCTGGAAGGCGGCGGTGGCAGTGATGCTGGTGCTGGGGGTGATGTTCCCGCTGGTAGGGGTGTCGATGGTGGTGATGTGGGGGGTGGATAGTTTGGTGGTGAGGCGCCGCAGGGTCTTGGCCAGCGCTTGAGCCTTGTGTTGCCTGTGCTGGCCTCTTCGCGGGTAAACCCGCTCCTACAGGGGACCGCGTTGCCTTTGTAGGGCCGGGTTTACCCGCGAAGAGGCCGGTCCAGGCCAAATGCTGAGCTGCAAATGGAGAGTCGATCTGTCGCGCCCCGAACTGGAACGCGCGTGTTAGCCTAGCCGGCTACCTCTGACAAGAAGACTGGCCTTTACAAGGGAATGCAGCCTATGACGCAAACCTCACCCATAGCGACAGATGAACCGCACCTGCAACGCAACCTGACCAACCGCCACATCCAGCTGATCGCCATCGGCGGCGCGATCGGTACCGGTCTGTTCATGGGCTCAGGCAAGACCATCAGCCTGGCCGGGCCATCGATCATCTTCGTCTACATGATTATCGGCTTCATGCTGTTCTTCGTCATGCGCGCCATGGGCGAACTGCTGCTGTCGAACCTGAACTACAAATCGTTCATCGACTTTTCCGCCGACCTGCTCGGCCCCTGGGCCGGCTACTTTACTGGCTGGACCTACTGGTTCTGCTGGGTGGTCACCGGCATTGCCGATGTGGTCGCCATCGCCGCCTACACGCAGTTCTGGTTCCCTGACTTGCCGCAGTGGATACCGGCGCTGACCTGCGTAGGGCTGCTGCTGTCGCTGAACCTGGTCACCGTGAAAATGTTCGGCGAAATGGAGTTCTGGTTCGCCCTGGTCAAGATCGTTGCCATCCTCGGTCTGGTCGTGACCGGCCTGTACATGGTCATCACCGGCTTCACCTCGCCCAGCGGGCGTACCGCCCAGCTGGCCAACCTGTGGAATGACGGCGGCATGTTCCCCCATGGCCTGATGGGCTTCTTCGCCGGTTTCCAGATCGCCGTGTTCGCCTTCGTCGGCATCGAGCTGGTGGGTACCACCGCCGCCGAAGCGAAGAACCCGGAACGCACCCTGCCGCGGGCGATCAATTCGATCCCGATCCGCATCATCGTGTTCTATGTGCTGGCGCTGATCGCGATCATGGCCGTGACCCCGTGGCGCGACGTGGTGCCAGGCAAGAGCCCATTCGTTGAGTTGTTCGTGTTGGCAGGCCTGCCGGCGGCAGCGAGCATCATCAACTTCGTGGTGCTGACCTCGGCGGCCTCCTCGGCCAACAGCGGCGTATTCTCCACCAGCCGCATGCTCTACGGCCTGTCGCAGGAAGGTGACGCGCCCAAGGCCTTTGAAAAACTGTCGAGCCGTTCGGTGCCGGCCAACGGCCTGTACTTCTCGTGCACCTGCCTGTTGCTGGGTGCAGTGCTGATCTACCTGGTGCCGAACGTGGTCGAGGCATTCACCCTGGTCACCACCGTGTCAGCGGTACTGTTCATGTTCGTGTGGACGCTGATTCTGCTGTCATACCTGAAGTACCGCAAAGACCGCGCGGCGCTGCACCAGGCATCGAACTACAAGATGCCGGGCGGGCGCTTCATGTGCTACGTGTGCCTGTCGTTCTTCGCTTTCATCCTGGTGTTGCTGAGCCTGGAAGCGGATACCCGTTCAGCGCTGGTGGTGACGCCGATCTGGTTTGTGGTGCTGGCGGTGACCTACCAGCTCGTACGCAGCAGGCGCCATCCCCGCACGGCCGTGCGTAACGGCTGATGGCCTCGGGGGCTGCGTCGCAGCCCTTTCGCGACACGAGGCCGCTCCCACGAAGGCACGGTGTACGTCCGATGTGGGAGCAACTGTCTTGCTCAATTTCTAAAAGCTGGCGCCTGTGGGAGCGGCCTTGTGTCGCGATGGGCCGCACCGCGGCCCCAATCCTGTGCACACAATTCCATCAGGCACCAACCTGGATCCAACCAACGCCCCAACACCTCGCACAGCCCCTCTAAACCGTACCTTTTGCCACTAGGCACACCCCTTGCAACGCCCTCCCCGCTTGCCCAACACCATAAAAAACTCAGCGGAGAGAGCACATGAAGCGTCGCAGTCTGATCAAGGCCCTTACCCTCAGCGCATCGATTGCGGCGATGGGCCTGAGCTGGAGTATCCAGGCCGCCGAGACCATCAAGGTCGGTATCCTGCATTCGCTTTCCGGGACCATGGCCATTTCCGAGACATCGCTCAAGGACATGGCGCTGATGACCATCGAGCAGATCAACGCCAAGGGTGGCGTGAACGGCAAGATGCTGGAACCGGTGGTGGTCGACCCGGCGTCCAACTGGCCGCTGTTCGCTGAAAAGAGCCGCCAACTGCTGACCCAGGACAAAGTGGCCGTGGTGTTCGGCTGCTGGACCTCCGTGTCGCGCAAGTCCGTTCTACCGGTGTTCGAAGAACTCAACGGCCTGCTGTTCTACCCGGTGCAGTATGAGGGCGAAGAGATGTCGCCGAACGTGTTCTACACGGGCGCCGCCCCGAACCAGCAGGCCATCCCGGCCGTGGAATACCTGATGAGCGAGGACGGCGGCAGCGCCAAGCGCTTCTTCCTGTTGGGCACCGATTACGTCTACCCGCGCACCACCAACAAGATCCTGCGCGCATTCCTGCACAGCAAAGGCGTGGCCGACAAGGACATCGAAGAGGTTTACACGCCCTTTGGCCACGCTGATTACCAGACCATTGTCGCCAGCATCAAAAAGTTCTCCGCCGGCGGCAAGACCGCTGTCATATCCACAGTCAACGGTGACTCCAACGTGCCGTTCTACAAGGAACTGGCCAACCAGGGCCTGAAGGCCACCGACGTGCCGGTGGTGGCCTTCTCGGTGGGCGAGGAGGAACTGCGCGGCATCGATACCAAACCGCTGGTGGGCCACCTGGCGGCATGGAACTACTTCGAATCGGTGGATAACCCGGTCAACCAGAAATTCGTCGCCGACTGGAAGGCCTACGCCAAGGCCAAGGGCCTGCCGGGTGCCGACAAGGCCGTGACCAACGACCCCATGGAAGCCACCTACGTGGGCATCCACATGTGGGCCCAGGCTGTCGAGAAAGCCAAGTCCACTGACGTTGACAAGGTCCGCGAAGCACTGGCCGGGCAGAGCTTCGAGGCGCCGTCGGGCTTCACCCTGACCATGGACAAGACCAACCACCACCTGCACAAGCCGGTGATGATTGGCGAGATTCAGGATGACGGCCAGTTCAGCGTGGTGTGGGAAACCGAGCAGCCGCTAAGGGCGCAGCCTTGGAGCCCGTTCATTCCAGGCAATGACAAGCGGCCAGATTACGCCGTGAAAGGTAACTGAGTGCATGGGGCTGCTTTGCAGCCCATTCGCGGGTGAACCCGCTCCTACAAGGACCGCGCAGGTTTCAAACCTTGCACCGTCTCTGTGTAGGCGCGGGTTCACCCGCGAAGAATCCAACACCGATTTCCAGGATTGCCCGCATGCTCAGACTCCTGCTCACACTTCTCCTGCTAATCCCCCTGGCAACCCACGCCAGCGAGGGCGAATTCTTTCTCACCGCCAAGCCCGCCGAGCAGGCCGGCCTGCTCGAAGGCTGGGCAGCACAACCCGATGCCGCGCGCCTGCCGCTGCTGGAAAATCTGCGCCAAGGCCGCATCGCCACCGATGACACGCGCAAGGTGCGCCTGAACAACCGCCTGCGCGGCCTGATCGACAACGCTCTGGCCAGCCATCAGTTGCTCAGCGACGACAGCGACACCCGCCTGGCCGCCGCACAACAACTGCAAAAAACCGCAAAACCCGCGCAAATGGCCTTCCTCGACCGGCGCTTCGCCGCCGAGCCGGACGCCGCCGTACAGGCCGCCCTCGGCCTGGCCCTGGCCAACCTGCAACTGGGCGCCAGCGAGCCTGCGGTACGCCTGGCCGCCGTGCGCCTGCTGGGTGAAACCGGCGACCCGCTGGCCCGCACCCGCCTCGAAGCCCTGCTGCAGCCCGATGCAGAACTAGACCCGGGCGTGCGCACAGCCGCCGAAACGAGCCTGGCCCAGGTCAAGCGCAAACTGCTGGTAGGCGAACTGCTCGGCCAGGCCTTCAGCGGCCTGTCGCTGGGTTCGGTCCTGCTGCTGGCAGCGCTGGGCCTTGCGATTACCTTCGGCCTGCTTGGGGTGATCAACATGGCCCATGGCGAGATGTTGATGCTCGGCGCCTACAGCACCTACATGGTCCAGGTACTGCTGCAGCGCTTCGCCCCAGGCGCCATCGAGTTCTACCCGCTGATTGCCCTGCCGGTGGCGTTCGCCGTCAGTGCCGGGGTAGGCATGGCGCTGGAGCGCACGGTGATCCGCCACCTGTACGGCCGGCCACTGGAAACCCTGCTGGCCACCTGGGGCATCAGCCTGATCCTGATCCAGGCCATCCGCCTGCTGTTCGGCGCGCAGAACGTCGAGGTGAGCAACCCAGCCTGGCTGTCTGGCGGCATCCAGCTGCTGCCCAACCTGGTGCTGCCGTACAACCGCCTGGTCATCATCGGCTTCGCCCTGGCCGTGGTGCTGCTCACCTGGCTGCTGCTCAACCGTACCCGGTTGGGCCTGAACGTGCGCGCAGTCACCCAGAACCGCAACATGGCCGCCTGCTGCGGCGTGTCCACCGGGCGCGTCGACATGCTCGCCTTTGGCCTCGGCTCGGGCATCGCAGGGCTCGGTGGCGTGGCCTTGAGCCAGGTGGGCAATGTCGGCCCGGACCTGGGCCAAAGCTACATCATCGATTCATTCCTGGTGGTGGTGCTCGGCGGCGTCGGGCAACTGGCCGGTAGCCTCTGGGCCGCGTTCGGCCTGGGCATCGCCAACAAGCTGCTGGAGCCGCAGATCGGTGCCGTACTCGGCAAGATCCTCATCCTTGCGTTGATCATTCTGTTCATCCAGAAACGCCCGCAAGGCCTGTTCGCCCTCAAGGGACGGGTAATCGACTGATGAACCAGCCACTGCTTGTCACTGCTACGCAAAAGACCGGCCCACGCCTGACCCTTGCCATCGGTGCCGTCGTCGTCCTGCTGCTGGTGGCTTTGCCACTGTGCTCACTGCTGCCGGCAGACCATGCCCTGCACGTGTCGGCCTACACCCTGACCCTGGTCGGCAAGATTCTTTGTTACGCCATCGTCGCCTTGGCCCTGGACCTGGTCTGGGGCTATGCCGGGCTGCTGTCACTGGGCCATGGCCTGTTCTTCGCCCTGGGCGGCTATGCCATGGGCATGTACCTGATGCGGCAGGCCGCCGGCGACGGCCTGCCCGGGTTCATGACCTTCCTGTCATGGACCGAACTGCCCTGGTACTGGGCCGGTACCCAGCATTTCGCCTGGGCCCTGTGCCTGGTGGTGCTGGCGCCCGGGCTGCTGGCGCTGGTGTTCGGCTGGTTCGCTTTCCGCTCGCGGATCAAAGGCGTGTACTTCTCGATCATGACCCAGGCCCTGACCTTTGCCGGCATGCTGCTGTTTTTCCGCAACGAAACCGGCTTCGGCGGCAACAACGGCTTCACCAGCTTCCGCACCATCCTCGGCTTCGACATTGCAGCCCAGGGCACCCGCGCGGTGTTGTTCCTGCTGACCGTGGGCCTGCTGCTGGCCAGCCTGTACCTGTGCTGGCGCCTGACCCGCAGCAAGTTCGGCCGCCTGCTTACCGCCGTGCGTGACGCTGAAAACCGCATGATGTTCTGCGGCTACGACCCGCGCGGCTTCAAGCTGCTGGTGTGGGTACTGAGCGCCGTGCTGTGCGGCCTGGCCGGTGCGCTGTACGTACCGCAGGTGGGCATCATCAACCCCAGCGAGATGTCGCCGACCAACTCGATCGAAGCCGCCGTCTGGGTAGCCTTGGGCGGGCGCGGCACGCTGATCGGCCCGCTGCTCGGTGCCGGCCTGGTCAACGGTATGAAAAGCTGGTTCACCGTGGCCTTCCCCGAGTTCTGGCTGTTCTTCCTCGGCGCGTTGTTCATCCTCGTTACCCTGTACCTGCCCAAGGGCGTGGTCGGCCTGTTGAAGAAAAGGAGCCAGCCATGAGAGGCGTGCCCCCAGTCCACCCGGAGTTCATGCTGGAACCGGTATTCGACAACCTCGGCGCCGGGCGCGATGCCATCGGCCTGGGCCACAGCCGCAAGGCCGGACTGGATACCCGACACGGTACGGTGCTGAGCCTGGAAGACATCAGCGTCAGCTTCGATGGTTTCAAGGCGCTCAACGCGCTGAACCTGTACATCGGGGTGGGCGAGCTGCGCTGCATCATAGGCCCCAACGGTGCCGGCAAGACCACGATGATGGACGTAATCACCGGCAAGACCCGCCCCGACAGCGGCACGGCTTACTTCGGCGATACCCTCGACCTGACCCGCATGAGCGAATACCAGATCGCCCAGGCCGGCATTGGCCGAAAATTCCAGAAGCCCACAGTGTTCGAAGCGCTGACCGTGTTCGAGAACCTGGAACTGGCGCTGAAGACCGACAAGTCGGTGTGGGCCAGCCTGGCCGCGCGCCTGAGCGGTGACCAGCGCCAGCGTATCGAGGACGTGCTGACCACCTTGCGCCTGCTGCCGCTGGCCCAGCGCCAGGCCGGCTTGCTGTCGCATGGGCAGAAGCAGTTTCTGGAGATCGGCATGCTGCTGGTGCAGGAGCCGCAACTGCTGCTGCTCGATGAACCGGTGGCCGGCATGACCGATGCCGAGACCGAATTTACCGCCGAGCTGTTCAAGGGCCTGGCTGGCAAGCATTCGCTGATGGTGGTGGAGCATGACATGGGCTTCGTCGGCAGCATTGCCGACCATGTGACCGTGCTGCACCAGGGGAGCGTGCTGGCGGAAGGCTCGCTGGAGCAGGTGCAGGCAGATGAGCGGGTGGTCGAGGTGTATCTGGGCCGGTGACCGGATTTGAAATTTTTGGCGCCTGTGCCGGCCTCTTCGCGGGTAAACCCGCTCCTACAGGGGGCGTAATGCCATGGGGCGGTTCCCGTCGTAGGAGCGGGCTTGCCCGCGAAAAGGCCGGCACAGGCACAGCATCCCTTTCAGGAACTCTCACATGCTCAAGATCGACACCCTGCACCAGTACTACGGCGGCAGCCACATCCTGCGCGGCCTGTCCTTCGAAGCCAAGGTCGGCGAAGTGACCTGCCTGCTGGGCCGCAACGGCGTGGGCAAGACCACCTTGCTGCGCTGCCTGATGGGCCTGGTGCCCGCCCGCGACGGCAGCATCGAATGGGAAGGCAAGCCGATCACCGCGTTCAAACCACAGCAACGGGTGCAGGCCGGCATCGCCTACGTGCCCCAGGGCCGCGAAATCTTCCCGCGCCTGACCGTCGAGGAAAACCTGCTGATGGGCCTGTCGCGCTTCCCCGCCCGCGAAGCCCGCGAGGTACCAGCCTTCATCTACGAGCTGTTCCCTGTGCTGGAGCAGATGAAACAACGCCGCGGTGGCGACCTGTCTGGCGGCCAGCAGCAACAGCTGGCCATCGGCCGCGCCCTGGCCAGCCGCCCGCGCCTGCTGATTCTCGACGAGCCGACCGAAGGCATCCAGCCGTCGGTGATCAAGGAGATCGGCGCGGTCATCCGCCGCTTGGCCGAGCGTGGCGACATGGCAATTTTGCTGGTGGAGCAGTTCTACGACTTTGCCGAAGCGCTGGCTGACCAGTACCTGGTCATGGCCCGCGGCGAAATCATCCAGCGCGGCCGCGGCGAAAACATGCAAGCCGAAGGTGTACGCGGGCTGGTAACCATTTAATCTGCGAGCAACGACCTTGCGAGACGCTGTCATGAGCTACGAAATCCGCGATGCCCGGCCCACCGATGTGCCGGGCATACTGGACATCTACAACGACGCGGTGCTCAACACCACGGCGATCTGGAACGAAACCCCGGTGGACCTCGGCAACCGCCAGGCCTGGTTTGAAGCGCGGGCGCAGCAGGGCTACCCGATTTTGGTAGCTACAGATGAGACGGGCGTGCTGGGGTATGCCTCGTTTGGCGACTGGCGGCCGTTCGAGGGCTTTCGCCTGACTGTGGAGCACTCGGTGTATGTCCGTGGCGACCAACGGGGCAAGGGATTGGGGCCGGTGTTGATGGCCGCGCTGATCGAGCGTGCGAAGGGGTGCGGCAAGCATGTGATGGTGGCGGCCATCGAGAGTGGCAATGCGGCGTCGGTTCGCCTGCATGAGCGGCTGGGCTTCGTGGTGACCGGCCAGATGCCGCAGGTGGGGGTAAAGTTTGGCCGCTGGCTTGATCTAACCTTCATGCAACTGGTGCTGAACGCGGGCGCCGGACCGACCTGAAATACGGTCCATTGCGGGGGCGGCCTTGGGTCGCGAACGGGCTGCAAAGCAGCCCTGGCAATGTTGCGGTGGAGCAAAGATCTGGGGCTGCTGCACAGCCCATCGCGACACAAGGCCGCTCCCACAGATACCGGCAAGGCCTGATCGTCAAACAGCCAGTACTCCGGCGTTCGCCCGGAAGGTTGAACCCGGGCGCCGAACCGACCTGAAATGCGGTCCATTGTGGGAGCGGCCTTGTGTCGCGAACGGGCTGCAAAGCAGCCCTGGCAATGTTGCGGTGAAGCAAAGATCTGGGGCTGCTGCGCAGCCCATCGCGACACAAGGCCGCTCCCACAGCCGGCAAGGGAACCTACATCTGAATAAACCGGCCCAGCCGCTGCTTCAGCATGTTGTTCTCACTGCGCAACTGCTGCACTTCCTGCAGTAACTCCAGCGCCAGCGCCACCCCTTCCCACTCCAGTTCCAGCTCCTGGTGCAGCTTCACCGCTCGTTTGGTCACCAACGGCGCCTGATCGTCAAACAGCCAGTCCTCCGGCGTTCGCCCGGAAGGTTCGACAATGCCATGTTCGACGATTTCGATCACGCATTCAGCCGTGACATCGGCTTCCTGACACAGGGTACGCATGTCCAGTTGAACGATCAGGGTGCTGCTCATGATCACTTACTCCATTGTGTCCTCGGGTTGAACGCAGCTTTCTCGGAAAGCTTGGTCCAGAGTTCGCGGGCAGATTCGTCCGACGCAGGCGGCATCACCACCTTGAGCTGCGCATAAAGGTTGCCGCGCTCTCCCTGCTTGTTGACCAGGCCCTTGCCCGGTACACGCAGGCGCTGGCCGCTCTGGCTGTCAGGACGGATGGTCAGGTTGATCTTGCCATCCAGGGTCGGAACCGCCACCTTGGCGCCCAGGGCCGCCTCCCACGGTGCCAACGGCACAGTGATGATCAGGTCATGACCTTCGACATCGAACAGCGGGTGCGGTGCCATGCGGATGGTCAGGAACAGGTCACCGTTGGCCCCGCCACCGCTGCCCGGCGCACCCTGGCCCTTGAGGCGGATGCGCTCGCCGTCGGTCACCCCAGCCGGAATCCTCACGTTCAAGGTCTTGGTGGTGAAGCCGGTGCGCTGGCCCATGGCATTGGTTTGCGGCACCTGGAAGCTGATCTGCTTGGACTCCTTGCTCAGGGTCTCTTCAAGGAACACTGCCAGTTCAAGCTCCACGTCCTGCCCCCGCCTGCCGGCACTGCGTTGCTGCTGCCGGGCGCCACCGAAGGGGTTGCCACCCGCACTGCGCCCACCGAAGATCGAGCTGAAGAAGTCGGAGAAGTCGCCGCCTTCGAAGCCGCCGCCGCCACCACGGTTTTCCCAACCCGGTGGGGCCTGGAACGGCCGGCCATGCTGGCCGCCGTACTTGCGGATTTCGTCGAACTCGGCACGTTTCTGCGCGTCGCCCAGCACCTCATAGGCCTCGTTGGCCTCCTTGAATTTCTCCTCGGCGTCGCGCTCCTTACTGACATCGGGGTGATACTTGCGCGCCAGTTTGCGGTACGCGGCCTTGATCGCCTTTTCGTCCGCAGTGGGCTCTACGCCGAGTATCTTGTAATAGTCTTTGAAGTCCATTTGTGGATCACCAATGTGAATGTGCGTGTTGCAACTGAAGATAGGGGTCAAGCATAGCCTTTCAAGACCGACTTGGGTTTGCCTCAAGGCAGACGACTGGTCTTGATTCTGTAGCCAACTGGCATACACTGCGCGGCCGTTTTGCCTCCGGAAGCCCATTTCCCATGTCTGACGTATCCCCGGCCCGCGCCCTGGGCATCGACTTTGGCACCTCCAACTCCACGGTCGGTTGGCACCGGCCTGGCGTCGAGTCGCTGATTGCCCTGGAAGACGGCAAGATCACCTTGCCCTCGGTGGTGTTCTTCAATATCGAAGAGCGGCGCCCGGTGTATGGCCGCCTGGCGCTGCACGAGTACCTGGAAGGCTACGAAGGCCGCCTGATGCGCTCGCTGAAAAGCCTGCTGGGCTCGAAGCTGATCAAGCACGACACCAGCGTGCTGGGCAGCGCCCTGCCGTTCAAGGACCTGCTGGGCATGTTCATCGGCGAGCTCAAGAAGCGCGCTGAAGCGGCCGCTGGCCGTGAATTCGACCAGGTGGTGCTGGGCCGCCCGGTGTTCTTCGTCGACGAAGACCCGGCTGCCGACCAGGAGGCCGAGGACACCTTGGCCGAAGTGGCGCGCAAAATCGGCTTCAAGGACGTGTCGTTCCAGTACGAACCGATTGCCGCAGCCTTCGACTATGAGTCGAGCATCAGCCGCGAAGAGCTGGTGCTGATCGTCGACATCGGCGGTGGTACCTCGGACTTCACCCTGATCCGCCTGTCGCCCGAGCGCCACCTGGTCGCCGAGCGCCAAAGCGACATCCTCGCCACGGGCGGTGTGCACATTGGCGGTACCGACTTCGACAAGCAACTGAGCCTTCAGGGCGTGATGCCGTTGTTTGGCTATGGCAGCCGCATGAAGAGCGGTGCGCTGATGCCGACCAGCTACCACCTCAACCTGGCCACCTGGCACACCATCAACGCCTTGTATTCGCAGAAGTCACAGTTGGCGCTGGGTAGCATGCGCTATGACATCGAGGACAGCTTCGGCATCGATCGCCTGTTCAAACTGATCGAGCAGCGCGCTGGGCACTGGCTGGCGATGGAAGTAGAAGCCAGCAAGATCGAGCTGACCGAGCATGACAGCCGCCACATCGACCTGCGGCGCGTCGAGCCCGAGCTGACTGCGGAACTGACCCGCGCGCTGTTCGAAGAGGCGATCGAAGGCCTGCTGGAGCGCGTGCGCGGTAGCGTGACCGAGCTGCTGGCCAAGGCTGGGGTAAGCGAAGACCAGGTCGATACGGTGTTCTTCACCGGTGGTTCAAGCGGCATTCCGGCGCTGCGCAACAGTGTTTCGGCGATGCTGCCGAATGCGCGGCATGTGGAAGGCAACATCTTTGGCAGCATTGGTAGCGGGCTGGCCATCGAGGCGCGCAAGCGTTACGGCGCGGCCTGATTTGTCGTTTAGCCTGTAGCCGCGAACGGGCCGGCCCTGCTGGCCAATCTCCACCCGCCTTTCACCGTTGCTGCCGCTACCGTATTCGCGGGTAAACCCGCTCCTACGCACCGATCGGGGGTGGACACACGTCGGTGATTGGCCGCAGGCCCCTGTAGGAGCGGGTTTACCCGCGAAAGGGCCGGCCCTGCTGGCCAATCTCCACCCGCCGTTCACCGTTGCCGCCGCTACCGCATTCGCGGGTAAACCCGCTCCTACGCACCGATCGGGGGTGGACACACGTCGGTGATTGGCCGCAGGCCCCTGTAGGAGCGGGTTTACCCGCGAAGAGGCCGGCCCTGCTGGCCAATCTCCACCCGCCGTTCACCGTTGCCGCCGCTACCGCATTCGCGGGTAAACCCGCTCCTACGCACCGATCGGGGGTGGACACACGTCGGTGACTGGCCACAGGCCCCTGTAGGAGCGGGTTTACCCGCGAAGAGGCCGGCCCTGCTGGCCAATCTCCACCCGCCGTTCACCGTTGCCGCCACTACCGTATTCGCGGGTAAACCCGCTCCTACGCACCGATCGGGGGGGACACACGTCGGTGACTGGCCACAGGCCCCTGTAGGAGCGGGTTTACCCGCGAAAGGGCCAGTACAGGCCACTACATGATCAGACCAGCTCCGCCCGCTTCAGCTCACTCTTCAGATAGGCATAGTAGATGGGCCCCGCCACGACACCGGGCAGCCCGAACGCCGCCTCGAATACCAGCATCGCCAGCAGCAATTCCCACGCCTTGGCACTGATCTGCCCACCCACGATCCGCGCGTTGAGGAAGTACTCGACCTTGTGGATGACGATCAGGTAACCCAGCGCCGCCGCCGCCACCCAGATCGACAGCGACAGGCCGACGATGGTGATCAAGGTGTTGGACATCAAGTTGCCGATCACCGGCAGCAAGCCCAGCAGGAAGGTCAGCACGATCAGCGTCTTGGTCAGCGGCAGGTGCACGTCGAACAGTGGCATCACCACGGCCAGGAAAATGCCGGTGAAGATCGTGTTGAGCAGCGAGATCTTGATTTGCGCGAACACGATGTTGCGAAACGCCTTCACCAGCAGGCTAAGACGTTCGAACAGCGCCGCCGCCAAGGGCTTGCGCCGGGAGATATCGGGAATACGCTGCAAAGCGATGATGGCGCCGAGGATCATGCCGATCAGCATCGTCACGAACATGTGGGCCATACCCTTGCCCACCAGCTGCAAATCGCTCAGGTGGCTCTTGATCCAGTCACCGATGGCCACCTTGAACTCTGCGGCACTGGCAGGCAGGTAGCCCTCGATGAAGGGTGGCAGCTGACCGCGAGCACGCTCGACCAAGGCCATGAACTTGTCCAGCGAGGCGCCGGGGTTTTCCGCCTCGTGCAGCAGGAAGCTGAAGGCACCGGCAATCAGCAGTGTCAGGGTGCTGACCACCAGCGTGCCGAGCAGCGCCACGGCCAGCCAGCGCGCGCGTTGGCCAGCAAGCAGCGGTTGCAGGCGAGGGGTCAGCATGTTGACCAGTTCGAACACCAGCAGACCGGCCAGCAGGCTGGGCAGCAACTTCAGGGGCAAAGCCAGCAGCAGCCCAGCCATGACGATGATCAGGCTGGCCAGGGTGATCTGACGGGGAGTAAAGGTCATACAGCCTCGACGGCAGACAGCGGGAATGCCGCAGTCTGCCAGCCTTGGCGGCGCAGGCATAGGCGCAGGTCATTTCTTCTTCAGGCAATCGCTCATAAAGGCCTTGCGCTCGTCCCCCTTCAGGGCTTTGGTGGTGGCGTCAGCATTGCAGGTCTTCATTTTGTCTTGCTGGGTTTGTGGCACATCCTTTTTCAGGCAGGTGCTCATGAACGCTTTGCGTTCATCGCCCTTGAGGGCCTTGGCGGTGGCGTCGGCGTTGCAGGTTTTCATCTTTTCCTGCTGCGCGGTATTGGCAGCGAAACCTTGGGCACTGAACAACACCGCCAGGGCCAGTAACGGGATTTGCAGCACTTTCATGGAGTGGTCTCCTTGGCTCCGCGCACGATGCACGGGGATCGAGCTGAGTGTAGCCAAGAATGTTCAGCGCCCCGCCCGCGCCTGCCGGCGGTACTGCTCGGGCGTACACCGGGCCTGACGCTGGAACATGGCGATGAACGCCGAAGCGCTGCTGTAGCCAAGGTCGAAGGCGATGGCCTGAATCGGCAGGCCGGCTTCCAGTGCTTCGATGGCACGCAGAAAACGCAGGCGCAGGCGCCATTCGCCAAAGCTGATGCCCAGCTCGCGCAGAAACTGGCGGGCCAGGGTGCGTTCGCTGACATGCACCCGGGCGGCCCAGTCGGCCAGCGGGCGGTTGTCCCCCGGCTCGGCGCTGAGCGCGTCGAGCACCTGGCGCAAGCCATCGCTGTGGGCAAACGGCAAGTAGCAGGCCAGGGTGGGCGCCAGCAGCAACTGGTCAAGCAGTACCTGTACCAGACGCTGGTCACGCTCGTCCTCGGCCACCTTGAGATTGCGGCGGGCGAAGTCACCGAGGATAGCCTTGAGGATGTCACTGATCATCAGGCTGCACGGGTGCGATGGCAGCGCTGCGCACAGGCTGCGGTCGAGATAGATGGAACGGTAGACGATGGCCTGGGGGTTGTAGCAGCCATGCTCGGTGTCGGGCGGCACCCAAACGGCGTAGTGCGGCGGCGACAGGAAGCGCTGGCCGGCCACATCCAGATGCATTACGCCGTGGGCGGTGTAGTTCAGCTGGCCCCAGCCGTGTTGGTGCACGGCGCTGTGGGTGTCGGCAACGAACTCGTCGTGGCGGAAGTACACCGAGGCCGGCAGTTGGGTGAACTGGGGGATATCAAGGTATTTGCGCGGCATGCTGTCTGCTTTGCAGGGTCGATTGTCTGGATAGAAGTATAGGCTTGTTAACAGACATTCGATAATACAGGCCTATCGAGGGCCTGCCTTGCAGGCCTTCGCGGGCTCGCCCGCTCCCACAGGATCTGCGCCAGCCTCCAGGCCTGTGTATCCCCATGGGAACGGGCAAGCCCGCGAGGGCGGCAAGGCAGCCCCAATCCAGGCCCCAATGAGTGACCCGCTACATGAATTACCTGTTCCCCCTCACCGCCATCCTCATCTGGGCTGGCAACACCGTGGTCACCAAGATGTCCGCCGGCGCCATCCACCCTGCGGAGATCGGTTTCTACCGATGGTTGCTGGCCGCCTTGCTGTTCACGCCGTTCATGCTGCCCGCCGTTTGGCGCAACCGCGCAGCCATCCGCCCGCACCTGACCCAGGTGTTCGTGCTCGGCGTGCTGGGCATGGCGATGTACCAGAGCCTGGCCTACTTCGCCGCCGGCATCACCAGTGCCACCAATATGGGCATCATCCTCTCGCTGATGCCGCTGATGTCACTGGCGCTGTCCATCGCCTGGCTGGGCCAGCGCCTGAGCTACGGTGCCCTGCTGGGCGCGGTGGTGTCATTCTTTGGCGTGCTTGAAGTGGTCAGTGCCGGCCACCCCGCCAGCCTGCTGCAGCATGGGCTGAACAGCGGCGACCTGTTGATGCTGGTGGCTACATTGGCCTATGCGCTGTACAGCTTCCTGCTGAAGAAATGGCAGCTGCGCCTGCCGCCGATGCAGCTGCTGTACCTGCAGGTTCTGGTGGCCATCGTCGTGTTGCTACCGCTGTTCTTGCTGTCGGCCAAGACCGGCCTGAACAGCCACAACATCGGCCTGGTCCTGTATGCCTGCGTACTGGCCTCGATGATCGCGCCACTGGTGTGGATGCAGGCCGTGCACCGCCTGGGGCCCAGCCGCACCACACTGTTCTTCAACTTGCTGCCGCTGGTCACCGCGCTGATCGCCGCCGTGGTGCTCGATGAGCAACTGGCCAGTTACCACCTGGTCGGCGGCCTGCTGACCCTGGCCGGGGTAGTGCTGGCCGAACGCTGGACCACGCCGATCCGCCGCCAACGCACTTGAGCTAAAGCCCCGCCGCCTTGAGCCGGGCGGCATGTTCGGTGAACAGCCGCACCGGCTCCGCGCCTTTGCCCACGGCACCGAGCGACTGGTTGACGATGTCCAGGTGATCGAGCGGGTAATCGTCACCGATCACCTGCCCCAGGTGCGAACTGAAACGCCCGACCATGCCGTCGCAATGGCCCTTTTCCTTGATGAAACTGCGTGCGAACAGGCGGCAGAAGCGGCTGCTGCCGTCAAAGCGGTTGCGCCCCTGGTCTGTCAGGCCGGGTTGCAAGGTGCCGGACCAGGAGTAATAGCGGACGCCATTGACCTCATAGGCCCCTTCCCCACCCCAGGTTTGCGGCAGGCCCTGTGGATAAGCCTGGTTGAACAGCGCCACCCCGGCGCTGGTCAGCGACTGGTGCGAGGCGTGCACATCTACCGGCAGCGGGTCACGACGCCAGCCGGTTTCCAGCCACACCAGCAGCACGGCAAACCCATGCAGCACGGCCTTGAGGACGCGCCCCTGGGGTGAATGGCCCGGTGCCGTGCGTTCCAGGTGGTCGGCCAGCTCGGAGCCATGGTTGGGCCCCGCCACCGAGGTGACCGACGCCACCCGCTCCGGCCGTTTGGCCGCTGCGTAACGCGCGCTCAGGGCGCCCTGGCTGTGGCCGATGAGGTTGACCTTGTCGACGCCGGTACGTTGGCAGATATCGTCGATGATCGCCAGCAACTGCTCGCCGCGCACCTCGCTGGAATGCAGCGGCGAAACCTGCACCGGAAACACCTGCGCCCCGCCCTTGCGCAAGGCCGGCACAATGCCGAACCAGTAGGGGTAGAGCACCATCCGGACAAACCCGAGCATGCCTGGCACCAGCACCAGCGGGTATCGCGTTGCCAAATCCTGCTGCATTGCCGCAGCTCCTTTGCGTGTACGACGGGCCAACACTACAGCGGCCATCATGACCATCGCAATCGAACTCCTGGCGCGCGCTGTGGTTCAAAACCACACAGACCCTTTGCAAGGAGCGGGACCATGTACAAGCAGACCCTGGCAATCCTTCTGGCAAGCGCCACCCTGGCCGCCTGCGGCAGCCGCCCGGAAAACCCGGTGGATTACGTCACCTACCGCGATGAGCCGCTGGTCAAGCAGGTGGAAAACGGTATGACCATGCAGAAGGTCATCGCCATTGGCGGCAGCCCGTCGAACGTGATCGACCTGCCGCATGGGGGTACCTGCAACGACTACATCCTTAACCGCGACGGCAAGCAGCAGCCCTATTACGTGCGCTTCGACGCCACCGGCCATGTCGATGCCAAAGGCTTCAAGACCTGCAAGCAACGCCAAGAGGACAGTGACGCCCTGCATGGCGCGTAAGCCTGCGCCCCAACCTGACCCTGACCCCTGCTGGAGATAACCCATGAGCAATGTTGAACTGACCGATGTGAAGACCCTGCGCGAGCGTGCACGCCAGCATGTGGAGCAGGGCGCGGTGACCGAGGGTTACCACGCTGACCGTGAGCAGATCCTGCGCCTGCTTAATGAATCGCTGGCCACCGAGCTGGTCTGTGTTCTTCGCTACAAGCGCCATTACTTCATGGCCAGCGGCATCAAAGCCAGTGTGGCTGCCGAGGAGTTTCTGGAACATGCCAACCAGGAAGCCGAACATGCCGACAAGCTGGCCGAACGCATCGTGCAACTGGGCGGGGAGCCGGACTTCAACCCCGACAACCTGACCAAGCACTCGCATGCCCAGTACGTGGCCGGCAATTCGCTGAAAGAGATGGTGCTGGAAGACCTGGTGGCAGAGCGCATTGCCATCGACAGCTACCGCGAGATCATTCAGTACATCGGGGATAAAGACCCGACTACCCGTCGTATCTTCGAAGACATCCTGGCGCAGGAAGAAGAGCACGCGGACGATATGTCCGACCTGTTGCAAGGCCTTTGATTTCTGACACCCTCAAGGGGCCGCTTTTGCGGCCCCTTGCTATTTCCGCGCTTTCACCGCTGCCGGCGCCTTGCCTGCCTTCATCTGCTGCAACAACGGTGTGCACTGGTTCGGGTCATCCCCGCTGCTGGGCGCAATCAGCGCCAGCAACCCCGCCGCCGGCCCAGCCACCACACCCAGCGCAACCATACCTGCGCCACGCAACGCCAGCGGCAATGCCTGCACACCGGCGTTCGGTTTGGCAAACGGTCCGCGCACATACAGGGGTGAACGCAGCGAGAACAACCGCAGCCCTTTCGATTCCGGGGTGATGTTCAAATCCAGTTGCTCGGAAGCGAAGTTCGCCGTGCCGTCGATGTAGATGATCGCGTTCTCGGTATCGAAGATGAACAGCCGCGTAGTCGCCAGGCCATCCTTGATGCCCACATCGGCCGCCGCACAGTTGATCTTCACGTCCTCATCACCAAACAGCTTGCCGACCACATAGTTGCCCACGTTCAAGCCGGCAATTTCCATCAGGCTGCGGCTGATGGCGCCATCGTTGATCAGCATGCGCAAGTCGCCATTGGCTGTACCCAGCAAGGCAGCTACCGAGTTGCCACGGCCGCTGATGTCGGCGTCGCCATTGAGCTCACCAAAGCTGGTCTGCATTGGCGCGAAGGTAGGGAACAGTTGCTTGAGCTTGAAGCCACGCGCAGTCAACTTCGCGCGCCCCTGCAAGGGCACGCTGCGCCCGTCCAGGCGGATGTTGGAGGCCAGGCTGCCGCCGGCCACGCCAAAGCGCAGGGGCTCCAGGCGTAACAGGCCGTCTTCGAGCACCACATGGGCCGACAGGTCAGTGAACGGCAGTTGCGCGCTGTGCACGATGCGCTTGCCAGCAAAGGTGACATCAGCGTCCATTGCCCGCCAACGCTCGGTGCGAAACGCCTCCACTGGCAGCACCTTGCCTGCAGGCTGCTTGCTGGCACCGCCGCGGGCCTTCTGTTCGGCATTGGAGTCGGCACCGATCAGCGGCGCCAGGTCCTTGAACAGCAACTGGTTCGATACCAGGTTGCCAGACAGTCTGGGCCGTGGCTGGCTGGCAACGAAGGCCAGGTCCCCATGGATATCGCTGTCGCCGATCTTGCCGTTGAAGCCCTGGTAATTGAACGACGCCCCTTGCGCCGCCTGCAGGTTGGCGCTTAGGCGGCCGTCGGTGGAATAGGCCGGGGTGTCAGGCAAGGTGACGCCGGTCAATGGGTAGAGGTTGCCCAGGCTGGCACCCGACAAACGCAGGCGCAGGTCGAGGGCACCAAGGTTGCGCGGGTCGGTGAGGGTGCCCGCGAGCACCACATGGGTGTCGGCGATGCGCACGTCGGCCTGCAGCGGGAACGGCTGGCTGGCGTCCTGCAGGGCCAGCAGGCCGCCGATCTTGCCGGTGCCGGACACTGGCTGGCCTTTGTAGCGGCCCTGGGCCTTGAGGCCGAAGGCATAGTCCTGCGCACCGCCGGCCTTCTCGGCGCTGGCCTTGCCGACAATCTCACTGAACGGGATTGGCTTGCCAAGCGGGTCAATCTGCACCTTCATGCTGGTTTTGAGGGTCTGGTCGTCGAAGCTGACGTTGCCTTGGTCAAAGCCGATGGCGCCGATGTCCAGCTGCCATTTGGAAGGTTCAGCGTTTTCATCCTTGGGGCCGAAGTCGAAGACCCAGTTGGCGCGGCCATCGGCCAGGCGAGTGAGGCTGGCAGTGGGCTTGGTGAGGTTGATGCGGGGTATGCTGATCTGCTGGAACACCAGCGGTAGCGGCGCCAGGCGAAACTCCACGCGCTCAAGGCCGACCATCTTCGGCTCCTTGAGCCACTCGGGGTTGCCCAGCGTCAGGTCTTCGGCAATGAAGTGCGGCCAAGGCACCCAGGCACGCCAACCGCCCTCTTCGGGCTCGGTACGCCAGTGCACGGCGAGGTTGCCGTTGATCGCGAAGGGCCGATGCAAGGCTTCGGAGACCTTCTCGTTGAGCAGTGGCTTGACGCGGTTCCAGTCGAAGGTGGCAATCACTACCACCAGGATCGCCAGCACGGTAAGCAGGCTGGCGAGGGTCCAGACGAGGATTCTGGCGGGACGCGTCATTGCGTATTTCTCCTTGCGGCATGACAGAAAACAGGCGCAGCGATGGCCTCAATAACTCCGACTGATGAAAACCCGTGAGGTTTTATCGGTGGCGCCATGATAGCGAAGTTTTTCCTGGCCTCTTGCTCAGAAATTTGTCTTACCAGACTGTACATGTTACCCACCGCCAACCGGGCAAGGGGATTGCCTGCATGGCTGCAATGGCCGGAATAGACGCCCTGAAAACCTCTATCAATATGGTCGATTGTTACCATTACCCGTATGAACTTCTCTCTGGCGTTACGCGGCGTAGCATTGGCTTCGTACCCACTTTCCAGCCCCCGAGAGGAGCACCGAAATCATGAAACGCCATCTGCTGACCCTGACCCTGTCCCTTCTGGCCGCCAACGCTTTCGCCCTGCCGGCGTCCGAGCAACACCTGACGTCCGAAGCGCGCTCCAGCGCTGCCGAAATCGCCCAGCCGCTGAAAACCGTCGCTGAAGGCGGCTCCGATCGCCTGATCGAACGTTCTGCCCGTGTTGCCGAAGGTGGCGCTGATCGCCTGATCGAACGTTCTAGCCGCGTTGCCGAAGGTGGCTCCGATCGCCTGATCGAACGTACTGGCCGCGTTGCCGAAGGTGGCTCCGATCGCCTGATCGAACGTTCTGGCCGCGTTGCCGAAGGTGGCTCTGATCGCCTGATCGAACGTTCCGGCCGTGTTGCCGAAGGTGGCTCTGATCGCCTGATCGAACGTTCTGGCCGCGTTGCTGAAGGTGGCTCGGATCGCCTGGTTGAACTCAGCCGTGTGAGCTGATCGCCATGGCCGAAAAGAACAACTTCTGTCACAACGCTTGCTCCCCTCCAGGCCCGGTCCATTGACCGGGCTTTGTTTTTTTATCTAGAGTGCCCAGCCTGACCGTTACAGAAGCCCGCATCATGCTGCCGCGCGCCGAACAGAAGCTACAGACCCGCCAGGCCCTGCTCGATGCCGCCTGCCTGCTCATGGAGAGTGGCCGTGGTTTCGGCAGTATCAGCCTGCGCGAAGTGGCGAAGACAGCTGGCATCGTGCCGACCGGCTTCTATCGGCATTTCTCCGACATGGACGCTCTGGGCCTGGCCCTTGTCGCCGAAATCGACACCACCTTCCGCCAGACCATCCGACTGGTGCGCCAGAACGAATTCGAACTGGGCGGCATCACCGACGCCTCGGTGCGCATCTTCCTCGACGTGGTAGCCGCCCACCGCGCGCAGTTCCTGTTCCTGGCCCGCGAGCAATACGGCGGTGCGCAGGCCGTGCGCCAGGCCATTGCCCGCCTGCGCCAGGATATCAGCGACGACCTTGCCACCGACCTTGCTCGGATGAAGCGCTGGCAACACCTGGACAGCGCCGCGCTTGCGGTGATGGCCGACCTGGTGGTGAAGACCGTGTTCGCCACCCTGCCCGAACTTATCGACAACCCGGAAGCGGGTTATCCACAGGCCCTGACGCCCCAGGAAAAGATCACCCAGCAGTTGCGCTTCATCTTTGTCGGGGCGCGGCATTGGCAGGGGCTCGGCAACCCAGGCTACTGAAAACCCCACTTCTGCTACCATGGCGCCCTGCCCGACAGCGACGAGCGCCGAAATGTCCGACCCCCGCCCCACCCTGCCCGAACTGGCCCGCTTCAACCAGCACTTCGCCGAACGCATCGTGCCGCTGTGGCAAGGCCCGGGCTGGAACGCCGACATGGCTCTGCCCTACGAAGCGCTGGACGCCCAGCACCATCCGTTGCCGGTGCAGCGCTACCGGGCCATGGCCTGTGCACGCCAGCTGTATGTGTTCAGCAGCCGTATCGGGCAACCGGGAGCTGCGGAGCGTGCCGCAGCCCTGTTTCGCTCGCTGCAAAAGCACTTCCACGATGCCGAGCACGGTGGCTGGTTCTACAGCATCGACGCCCAAGGCAAGCCGCTGGACCGGCGTAAGGACCTGTATACCCACGCCTTCATCGTGTTCGCCTGCGCGCACTACTGGGGCAAAGTGCGCGAAAGCCTGGTGGAGTCCACGTTGAATGCCGCGCTGGACATCATCGACCAGCAGTTCGCCCGTGACGATGGCCTGTACGAAGCCTGCCTGGGCGAAGACTGGGCCGACCTCGGCAGTGGCCCGCTGCAGAACCCGCAGATGCACCTGGCCGAAGCGTTCCTGCAAGTACTGGCAGTGCGTGGCGACGAACATGTCCGCCAGTCGCTGCTGCAATTGTGCCAGGCGCTCGAGGCGCATTTCATTGAACCGGCCCATGGCCTGATGCTGGAAAAGCCACACGGGGCTGTGGATAACTGGTTCGAGCCTGGGCACCAGTTCGAGTGGTTCTATCTGCTGCATACCTCCCCGCTGCTGCGTGACACGCCGCTGCATGCGTCGATAGACCGGGCCTTCGGCTTTGCCGAGCAATTCGGGGTGAAGGATGCGGCCGTACTGGCCATGCTGAATGTGGATGGCCGGGTGCTTGATGCCTCCCAGCGTATCTGGGCGCAGGCCGAGTACCTGCGGGCGCTTACATTGCGTGAAGGCAGTGAAGCAAAGCTCGCGGGGCAGTTGGGCGCCCTTTCAGCGCGGTTCCTGCGTGACGCCGGCTGGTATGAGTGCCGAGGGGGTGACGGCGCGGTGAGCAGGGATGACATGCCATCGACCACGCCTTATCACTTGGCTACCTGCCTGGAAGGGCTGAATCAGGCGAACCTCTGACTGTCCATACAACGAACCTGTCAGGGGTGAGCGTTTCCCTCTGCCGGAAGCATCTCCCCACGCCTATGTTGGTGCTCCTTTCTCGAACGTTCAGGAGTAACCAACATGGAAGCAGAAGCCTTCAAGGCATTTGTCGAAGAGCAGATCAACCGAGCGGCACAGAAGATAATCGATCACGGCCACCGCTATGACGAGCACTCCCATGGCAAACTCAGCTACCTGCTAAGCCTGCGCCGTGTCATCAATTGCAAAGCAACGGCCGAGGACATGGGCCGGCATGACGCCATCAACGATGTCCTTCAAGCGTTAGGCATCATTCCTAAAGAAAGAACCAGCTTTTACTATATCAACTGAGCGATGCGTTGCTTCGCGAACCGGATCTTTCCGGTTCGCGCCTCTTGCTTAGCCTTTTGATCGGTCGATCGAGAACCCTGCCCAGTCCTGGCTCACCGGCATCAGTTCCAGGCTGTTGATATTGATGTGCGCCGGCTGGTTGAGGATCCAGAAGATGGTCTCGGCAATATCCTGTGGCTGGATCGGCTCCGCACCCGCGTAGGTAGCATCGTACTTGGCCTGGTCACCCCCGAAGCGCACCAGCGAGAACTCGCTCTCGCACAGACCCGGCTCGATGTTGCTCACACGCACACCGGTACCGCGCAGGTCGCAACGCAGGCTCAGCGAGAACTGGCCGACGAAGGCCTTGGTGCCGCCATACACGTTGCTGCCCGGGTACGGGTAGTTGCCCGCCACCGACCCGACGTTCAGGATCGACGCGCCGCGGCCATGGGCGATGAGCCGTGGCAGCAGCAGGCGAGTGGTGTACATCAGGCCCTTGATGTTGGTGTCGACCATGGTTTCCCAGTCGTCCAGGCTGCAGTTCTGCGCAGCATCCACACCCAGCGCCAAGCCGGCGTTGTTGACCAGACCGCGAATCTTTTCAAAGCCGGCCGGCAGATTGGCAATAGCCTGCTCCATGGCTTTGCGGTCACGCACGTCCAGCACCAGGCCATGCACTTCGGTCTTGGCCGACAGTTCAGCGCACAGGGCGTCCAGGCGCTCTTTGCGGCGCCCAGTGAGTACCAGCTTCCAGCCGGCTTCTGCGAAGCGGCGGGCAGTGGCCTCGCCGAAACCGGAAGTCGCGCCAGTGATGAATACGGTGGACGTCATGCTGTGTTCCTCACGCTAGGTTGTCATGGCAGCTTTGCAGCATGCCCGCGCCTGGCCTTGACAGCAAGCCGTTCAGGGGCTGTTCATTTTTTGTTCATATTCTGCAAACCCTTGCGGCAGAGGGCTCGCCGCCAGGTATACGCATGTTATCCACAAGGCTTTCCCCACGGATTGGGGGCAACTTGTCCACCGCACGGAACCCTTTCAGCGGGTTGTGGTCGGTGGATATCTTGGCGGTGATGGCGCAAGGCTTTCAAACATGCCGCCTACAGCGGTCTGTCCAAGGTTTTTACACAGAGTTATCCACAGGATTATCGCAGCACTTCAAGTGCACGCAGAGATTTTGAACGCTTGGGGAAATCATCCACAACGGGGATATGAACAAAAAATGATCAAATCGCTACAGGGCTTGATACTCAAGGGCTTGAGCGATATGCCACCATGTTTTCCACAGGCGGCTCCACACTATCCGTGGAAAAGAGTTGGCCTGTGGAAACAATGGCTTGCGAAGTAATATGGGTGTGTTTCGGGAGAAGGGAACGACAAGTTTTCCACATTGAGAAGGGGGCTGCATTGCAGCCCCTGCATACAACTCAGTGCCCGCCCAGATAAGCGTTACGCACTTCCTCATTGACCAACAGTTCCTGCCCGGTCCCGGTCATGCGAATCTGCCCGTTGACCATCACATAGGCCCGGTCCGACAGTTTCAGCGCATGGTTGGCGTTCTGTTCCACGAGGAAGATGGTCATCCCGGTCTTGGCCAGTTCTCGCAGGGTCGAGAAAATCTGCTTGACCACGATCGGCGCCAGCCCCAGCGAGGGCTCGTCCAGCAACAGCAACTTCGGCCGGCTCATCAGCGCCCGGGCAATCGCCAGCATTTGCTGCTCGCCACCCGACATGGTCATGGCCCGCTGGTTACGCCGCTCCTTCAACCGCGGGAACAGCTCGTACATGCGCTGCATGTCTTCGTCGGCATGCTTGTCGCCGATGGGGATGGTACCCATCATCAGGTTTTCCTCGACAGTCATGTCGGGAAACACCCGGCGCCCCTCCGGCGACTGGGCAATGCCGTTGGAGGCGATGTAGTGCGAGGATTTGCGGGTAATGTCGGTGCCACGGTACACGATATGCCCGGATGCCGCCCGCGGCTGGCCGAAAATCGACATCAGCAGGGTCGACTTGCCGGCACCGTTGGCGCCGATCAGGCTTACCGTCTCGCCCTCGTTGATGTGCATCGAGACTTTCTTCAGTGCCTGGATCGGCCCATAGAACACGTCCAGGTCTTTCAGCTCGAGAATGGGTGCACTCATACCAGTTCCTCTTCGTCTGCACCCAGGTAGGCGGCAATCACCGTCGGGTTGTGGCGGATGTCCTGCGGCGCACCTTCGGCAATCACATTGCCGTGGTCCAGCACCACGATATGGTCGGAGATACTCATGACCATGCCCATGTCGTGCTCGATCAGCACCACAGTGATGTCGTGCTCGTCACGTAGCACACGGATCATGCGGCTGAGTGCTTCGGTTTCCTGCGGGTTCAGGCCCGCCGCCGGTTCGTCCAAGCAGATGATCTTCGGCCGCGTGCACATGGCCCGGGCAATTTCCAGGCGGCGCTGCTGGCCGTACGACAGTTCGCCGGCCAAGCGGTTGGCACAATCGACCAGGTCGACCACTTCCAGCCAGTAGAAGGCGTGGTCCAGCGCATCGCTCTCCGCCTTGCGATAGGCCTTGGTGTTGAACACACCTGCCAGCAGGTTTCGGTTGACCCACATGTGCTGCGCCACCAGCAGGTTCTCCACCACCGACATTTCCTTGAACAGCCGGATGTTCTGGAAGGTGCGTGCCAGGCCGGCGCGGTTGACCAAATGGGTACCGCCGAACATCTTGTAGTACATGCGGTTGGCAAAGCGCGCAGGCGAAACGAAGTCGGCCGGCTGGAAGCGCTCACCGAGCAGCTGGATCACGTTGGTATGGCTGCCGCGCACGTTCAGCTCGATGCGCCCGCCACTGGCCTTGTAAAAGCCGGTCAGGCAGTTGAACACCGTAGTCTTGCCGGCGCCATTGGGGCCGATCAGGGCGAAGATCTGGTTGCGCCGGACCTTCAGGCTGACATCGCTGAGCGCCTTGATGCCACCGAACTGCATCATCAGGTTGTCGACCGAGAGAATGATATCGTCGCTCATGGCGCCACTCCTTTACGCGGGGTCACACCGGTACGGCTGATGCGGATCAGCCCACGCGGTCGCCAGATCATCATCAGCACCATCAGCACGCCGAACAGCAGCACCCGGTATTCGGAGAAGCTGCGCAGCAGCTCTGGCGCCACGGTCAGCACGAACGCCGCAATGACCACGCCCACGGTCGAGCCCATACCCCCCAGTACGACAATGGCAAGGATCAACGCCGACTCGAAGAAGGTGAATGAAGACGGGTTGACGAAACCCTGGTAGGTGGCAAAGAACACCCCGGCCAGGCCGGCGGTAGAGGCGCCAAGGGTAAACGCCGAGAGCTTGACCAATACGTGGTTCAGGCCCATCGAACGGCAAGCGATCTCGTCTTCGCGCAGCGCTTCCCAGGCCCGGCCGACCGGCATGCGGGTCAGGCGGTGCTTGATGTACAGCACCGCCAGTACGACCATGAACAGCACCGCATAGATGAACACGAACTTGAGGTTGGCGTTGTATTCGAAGCCGAAGAACTCATGGATCGGCACCCCACCGTCCTTGGCGCGGCGGCCGAACTCCAGGCCGAAGAAGGTTGGCGATGGCGCCGGCATGCCGTTGGGGCCACCGGTGAACGACAGCCAGTTGTTCAGCACCAGGCGAATGATTTCGCCAAAGCCCAGGGTCACGATCGCCAGGTAGTCACCGTGCATCCGGAGCACCGGGAAGCCCAGGATGCACCCCGCCAACGCCGCCGCGATGGCCGCCAGCGGCAGCACGCTCCAGAAGCCCAGGCCAAGGTATTGGTACCCCAGCGCCAGGCCGTAGGCACCGATGGCGTAGAACGCTACATAACCCAGGTCGAGCAGGCCGGCCAGGCCCACCACGATGTTCAGGCCCAGGCCCAGCAGTACGTAGATCAGGCCAAGAATGACCACGGTCAGCAGGTACTTGTTGGCGAAAATCGGGAAGACGATGGCAATCACCACCAGCGCCGGGATGATGTAGCGTAGCCGCGACACATAGTTCGGCGCGCGCACATGCACGCCCGAGCCGCCACTGTCGAAGCCCTCGAGCATGCGCCGCCCGGCAGCGGTCTGCACGTACAGGCTGAGCAGGAAACGCCCGAGCATCACTCCGCCGACCAGCCAGGCAACCCGACGAGGTTCGGCGTTGAAGGTATAACCGTCGAGCACCACGCCGACGATCGGGCCGAAGACAATCAGCGCCAGCAAGCCGGCAACGATGGTCTCGAGCAGGCTGCGCTTGAGATCGAAACCTTTGGTTTCAGAGGCAGAGGCAATTTTGGCAATCGACATGTTCACACCTTAGCCACGAGCGGGCGACCCAGCAGGCCTTGTGGGCGGAAGATAAGGATCATCACCAGCAGCGAGAAGCTGAACACGTCCTTGTAGTCGGAGTTGATCAGGCCGGAGAACAGCGACTCGGAAATACCCAGGATGATCCCGCCGAGCATCGCGCCAGGCAGCGAGCCGATGCCACCGAGCACAGCGGCGGTGAACGCCTTGATACCGATGATGAAGCCGGCGTAGAAGTCGAAGGTGCCGTAGTTCATGGTGATGAGCACGCCGGCCAGGGCGGCCATCACTGCACCGATGACGAACACGTAGGAGATTACCCGGTCGGTGTTGATACCCAGGATCGAGGCCATCTTGCGGTCTTGCTGGGTAGCACGGCACATGCGGCCGAGCTTGGTGTACTTGATCACGTAGGTCAGCAGGCCCATGCCGACAAAGGCCGCCACCAGGATGAAGATCTTGGTATAAGTCAGTTGCACGAAGCCGGACCCGACTTCGACACGCATAGCACCTTCCAGTAGGGTTGGCACGCCTTGCTGGCGGGCGCCCTGGCTGATCTGTGCGTAGTTCTGCAGGATCAGCGAAATGCCGATGGCACTGATCAGCGGTGCCAGGCGGGTGGAGTTACGCAGCGGTTTGTAGGCGATGCGCTCGATGGTGAAACCATAAACGCCGGTGACGACGATGGTGAACAACAAGGTGCCCAGCATCAGCAGGGGGAACGATTCGACACCGAAGTAAGCCAGCAATGCCAGGCTGATCGCCGCGAGGTAAGCGGAGATCATGTACACCTCGCCGTGCGCGAAGTTGATCATGCCGATAATGCCATAGACCATTGTGTAGCCGATGGCGATCAGGCCATAGACCGACCCGAGGGTCAGGCCGTTGACCAGTTGCTGCAGGAAAATACCATCCATAACGCAATCTCACCTGATTGAGATTGCACGAGCGCCGACCACGGCGCGGGCCACCTGTGCGGGGCCCTCGCAGCGCAGAACTGTGCAGATCTACGAATAAAGACAGGTACCGCGGGGCTTGGGCCCGAGCAACCGCCCGGGCCGCGGGCCGTTGTTATTTTTGTTTTTCCAGCTGGTGGTATTTACCGGTCTTGTCCCACTGGTAGACCACGTAGTCGGACACGGTCAGGTCGCCCTTGCTGTCCCACTTCTTCTCACCCATGACGGTCTGCACCGGGTTGGCCTTGAGCCACTTGGCAGCGTCTTCGCCCTTGTTCGACTTCGCGCCATTGAACGCGGCAGCCAGAGCCTGCAGCGAAGCGTAGGCGTACAGGGTGTAGCCCTCAGGTTCGGTGCCCGCCTTGCGGAACTCCTCCACCACCGCCTTGCTGTCTGGCAGCAGGCGCGGGTCGGCACCGAAAGTCATGTACACACCGTCAACGTATTGCGCGCCGCCGGCGGTAGACACCAGCTCGTCGGTGACGATGCCATCATCGGACATGAACTTGACGTCCTTCAGGCCCTGCTCGCGCAGCTGGCGTACCAGCGGGCCGGCTTCCGGGTGCAGGCCGCCGAAATAGACCACGTCGGCACCGGTAGAGCGGATCTTGGTGACCACAGCGCTGAAGTCTTTCTCGCCCCGGGTGAGGCCTTCGTACAGCACAGGCTCCACGCCGCGTTTCTTCAGCTGAGCCTTGGTCGCGTCAGCCAGGCCTTGGCCGTAGGTGTCCTTGTCGTGCAACACCGCGACCTTCTTGCCCTTGAGCACGTCGACGATGTAGTCGCCAGCGACGATACCCTGCTGGTCGTCACGGCCGCACATGCGGAACATGGCGCTCAGGCCGCGCTCAGTGACCTGTGGGTTGGTGGAGCCTGGGGTGATGGCGATTACGCCCGCCTCGTCATATACCTCGGACGCCGGGATCGTGTTGGAGGAACAGAAGTGGCCCACTACGCCGATCACCTTGTCCTGGTCGACCAGTCGGTTGGCCACGGCCACGGCTTGCTTCGGCTCACAGGCGTCATCGCCTTTGACCAGGACGATTTTCTCGCCATTCACGCCACCGGCGGCGTTGATCTTGTCGGCCGCTGCCTGCGCACCTTTCATGTACTGCTCGCCAAACGCTGCGTTGGCACCGGTCATTGGGCCCGCTACACCGATCTTGACGTCGGCCTGAACATACGAAGAAACACCCAGCGCCGTAGCTACGGCCAGAGCCAGGAAACCTTTCTTGTAAAACGTCTGCGACATGAGGTGGTGCTCCTAGAGTTTTTTTGGTTGGCACTACAACTACTCAGCCCTGTGCTCAGAGCAAGGGCCGTGCCATCGGTTTTGTCTTCCGGGAAAACACACTGTGCAGGGTGCCTGTAGGCGACGGGCGGCCTTTTCTTTATTGAGCGTGCAACCGTCTGCCACGCGGCAGGCGCCACCACACGTACAGACAAGGAGCAACCGTCGAGTGCCATCATTGCAACCCTGGCAAGTGTTTACGTGCAACCGCCCTGTAACAGCGGACGTCACCGAACTGCACACCGCTGGTGCGCGACTGCTACAGGCGGCACCGTTTCAAGGCTAGCTGGTGCACGGAAAAACACCTCTGTTTTGGCTGTTTCGGCCTCTTCGCGGGCACGCCCGCGCCTAAAATAGGAACAAGGCCCCGCACCGTGTAGGGGCGGGCTTGCCATGAAGAGGCCGGAACAGCCACACAAGGGGTAAAAGGCTGGCACAATGGCCGCCAATCGCCGCTTCCGGAGCCCCCTTGATGAGCGAAAGCGCATTCGCCGAGCGCATCGTGCACAACTTGCTCGACACCGACTTCTACAAACTCACCATGATGCAGGGAGTGCTGCACAACTACCCGGACGCCGACGTCGAATGGGAATTCCGCTGCCGCAACGGTGAGGATCTGCGCCCCTACCTCGGCGAAATTCGTAATGAGCTCGAACGGCTTGGCGACCTCACCCTGGACGATGGCCAGCTGGCCTTCCTCGAACGCATCAGCTTCCTCAAGCCCGACTTTTTACGCTTTCTGCGACTGTTCCGCTTCAACCTGCGCTACGTGCACGTCGGCATCGAAAACGACCAGCTGTTCCTGCGCCTGAAAGGTCCGTGGCTGCATGTGATCCTGTTCGAAGTGCCGCTGCTGGCCATCATCAGCGAAGTACGCAACCGCAATCTGCACCCGCACATGCGCCTGGCCGAGGCGCGGGATCAGTTGTACCGCAAGTTTGACTGGCTGCGTGCACATGCCAGCGACGACGAGCTGGCCGAACTGCAGGTGGCCGACTTCGGCACCCGCCGGCGCTTTTCCAGCCGCGTGCAGGAGGAAGTGGTAAGGGTGCTGCGCGACGACTTCCCCGGCCGTTTTGTCGGCACCAGCAACGTCGACCTGGCATGGAAACTGGATATCAAACCGCTGGGCACCATGGCCCACGAGTGGATCATGGCCCACCAGCAGCTCGGCCCCCGGCTGATCGACAGCCAGATCGCCGCGCTGGACTGCTGGGTACGCGAGTACCGCGGCTTGCTCGGCATCGCCCTGACCGACTGCATCACCATGGATGCCTTCCTCGGCGATTTCGACCTGTACTTCGCCAAGCTGTTCGACGGCCTGCGCCATGATTCGGGCGAGCCGGTAGCCTGGGCGGAAAAGGCCATTGCCCATTACCAGAAACTGGGTATCGACCCGATGACCAAGACCCTGGTGTTTTCTGACGGCCTCAACCTGACCCGCTCGCTGGAAATTTTCCGCGCCCTGCGCGGCCGCATCAACGTCAGCTTTGGCATCGGCACCAACCTGACCTGCGACATCCCTGGTGTGGCACCCATGAGCATCGTGCTTAAAATGACCGACTGCAACGGCGCGCCGGTGGCCAAGATCTCTGACGAAGCCGCCAAGACCCAGTGCCGCGACGAGAACTTCGTCGCCTACATGCGTCACGTATTCAAAGTCCCCAGCAAGGAGTAACCCATGCAAGCGGTTCAGCAAGAGATTGCCCAGGCGCTGAAGGTACAGCCGCCGTTCGCCGACGCGGCAGCGCTCGAGGCCGAAGTCGCCCGACGGGTGGCGTTCATCAAGGACTGTCTGGCCAATGCTCGACTCAAGACCTTGGTGCTGGGCATCAGCGGTGGCGTCGACTCACTGACTGCCGCCCTGCTCGCCCAGCGCGCCATCAACGAGCTGCGCGCCGAGACCGGCGACAAGGCCTACACCTTCATTGCCGTGCGCCTGCCGTACCAGGTACAGCATGACGAGCATGACGCCCAGGCATGCCTGGATGTGATCAAGGCAGATGAAGTTCACACGGTGGATATCGCCCCGGCAGTGCGTGCATTGGCAGCTGAAGTGGCGGCGTTGAAGAATGGCTCGCCGACGTTGGTGGACTTCGTGGTTGGCAACGTCAAGGCACGTACCCGAATGGTCGCCCAGTACACCATCGCTGGCGCCCGCGCAGGTCTGGTGATCGGAACCGACCACGCCGCCGAGGCGGTGATGGGCTTCTTTACCAAGTTTGGTGATGGTGCCTGCGACCTGGCGCCGTTGAGTGGGCTGGTGAAGAATCAGGTGCGGGCGATTGCGCGCAGCTTCGGTGCGCCGGAGTCACTGGTGGAAAAGGTGCCAACGGCCGACCTGGAAGACCTGGAGCCGGGCAAGCCGGACGAGGCGTCACATGGCGTGACCTACGCGCAGATCGATGCCTTCCTGCATGGGCAGCCGGTTGACCAGGCAGCGTTCGACATCATCGTCGCCACCTACCGCAAGACCCAGCACAAGCGCGAACTGCCGTTCGCTCCTTGATAAGTGGCCTGCAGGAGCGGGTTCACCCGCGAATACGAGGGTGAACCCACCGACGCATTCGCGGGTGAACTCGCTCCTGCAGGGTTCGCCGTCAGCCTTTGATTACTTGACGATGACCTTGCCTTTCATCATCGAGATGTGGCCCGGGAAGGTGCAGAAGAAGCTGTAGTCACCACCGGCTTCCAGCTTGGAAGTGTCGAACTTCACTTCGGTTTCTTTCTCAGGCGCGCCGATCATCTTGGTGTGGGCGATGATCGCGGCGTTGTCAGCCTTCAGGTAGTCCTTATCCAGACCCTGGCTCATGCCTTCGGTGGCAATGGCCTGCATGTCGGCAGTCTTGCTGATCACCAGGTTGTGGCCCATGACGTTCTTCGGCAGGTTGCCAGAGTGGGTCAGTTTGACGGTGAATTCCTTGCAGCTCTTGTCGACAGTGAATTCCTTGCTGGTGTAGGACATCTGGTCAGTCGAGTCGACAGTGACCGAGCATTCGGCTGCGAAGACAGAAGCGCTGGCGAGGGTCAGCAGGGATACCGCTACAGCTTTCGCAAACATCATGAATCTCCTTGGCAGGGTTTTATCAATTGCGAGACTGCCTGAAACCGTTCAGCCCCTTGCTGATATGGGTCAAGGGGGGTGTCAAGCGGTCAGCCAGTAGAATTGTTCAATGGATTGTATACAACCAATCTAAGGGCACATCATGCCCTTTTATTAGACGATGGGACAACCTCTCATTTAGGAGCAATACCAAATGCCCATCTCCAACTTCCTCAATAGCCTGCTCGCTGCCTACGCCCACGGCGCCACAGGAGCCATCTGCGAATTCTCCCGACCAGAATGAACCCGGCCTTGGAAGCGACGGGCATGCGCCGTACCCTGTGCGCCTGAGTGACAGGAGATGAGCAATGCCCGTACGTTCCGTTTGTGTGTTCTGCGGCGCCAGCATGGGCGCCAACCCTGCCTACCGTGAAGCAGCCGTCGCGCTAGGCCAGGCCATTGCCCGCCGTGGCTTGACCCTGGTGTATGGCGGTGGCGCGGTCGGCTTGATGGGCGTGGTGGCCGACGCGGCCATGGCGGCCGGCGGCGAAGTGGTCGGGATCATTCCGCAGAGCCTGCTGGACGCTGAAGTCGGCCACAAAGGCCTGACCCGCCTGGAAGTGGTGGATGGCATGCATGCGCGCAAGGCCCGCATGGCCGAGCTGAGCGATGCCTTCATTGCCTTGCCGGGAGGGCTGGGTACGCTGGAGGAACTGTTCGAAGTGTGGACCTGGGGGCAACTGGGCTATCACGCCAAGCCACTCGGGCTACTGGATGTGAACGGTTTCTACGACAAGCTGGGCGGGTTCCTCGACCATATCGTCGAAGAAGGCTTCGTGCGCCCGCAACACCGGGCGATGTTACTGCTGGGGCAGCAGCCGGACGAGCTGCTGGACGGGATGGACAGCTTTGTGGCGCCGGTCGCGCCTAAGTGGGTCGACAAGCAGCCTGATTGAAGCTGAGACTTTTGGGACCGCTTCGCGGTCCTTTCGCGACACAAGGCCGCTCCCACAAAAGCACTGCGTACAGCCGATCAATATGGGAGCGGCCTTGTGTCGCGATGGGCTGCAAAGCAGCCCCAATAGTCGATCAGTTAACGCGGAATGACAGGCTGACGCGGCTTCTTGTTGCCCTTGCCGCCCTTGCTCGCCTCTTTGCGCTCCTTGGCCGCCTGCTGGTTGCGCGCAAACGCTTCGGCCTTGGCCTTCTCGCGCTTGTCCCACGGCTTGCTGCCATCGCTGCCACGCGGCGGCAGGCCGGTGTGCTGGGTCAGGATCTTCTGGTCCTTGCCCACCTTGTGGCTCCCCGCCGGGGTCGAGTTCTTGCGGCGCGCGCTCTGGTAGCTGTCGGTCTGCGGCTGGTGCGCCGGAATCAGCTGGTGCTTGCCCGGCCCGATCAGGTCGGCGCGCCCCATACGCTGCAGCGCTTCACGCAGCATCGGCCAGCCCTTCGGGTCGTGATAGCGCAAGAACGCCTTGTGCAGACGGCGTTGCTCGTCGCTCTTGACGATCTCCACCCCTTCGCTCTTGTAGGTCACCTTGCGCAGCGGGTTCTTGCCTGAGTGGTACATGGCCGTAGCCGAGGCCATTGGCGACGGGTAGAACGCCTGTACCTGGTCGGCACGGAAGCCATTGCCCTTCAGCCACAGGGCCAGGTTCATCATGTCTTCGTCGGTGGTACCGGGGTGCGCGGCAATGAAGTACGGGATCAGGTACTGCTCCTTGCCCGCTTCTTTCGAGAATTTCTCGAACATGCGCTTGAAGCGGTCATAGGTGCCGATACCCGGCTTCATCATCTTGTCCAGCGGGCCACGCTCGGTGTGCTCCGGGGCAATCTTCAGGTAGCCGCCAACGTGGTGGGTGACCAGTTCCTTGACGTACTCCGGTGATTCCACCGCCAGGTCGTAGCGCAGGCCGGAAGCAATCAGGATCTTTTTCACACCCGGCAAGGCACGGGCCTTGCGGTACAGCTCGATCAGCGAGCTGTGGTCGGTATTGAGGTTTTCGCAGATACCCGGGAATACGCACGACGGCTTGCGGCAGTGCTTCTCGATTTCGGGGCTTTTGCAGGCGATGCGGTACATGTTGGCAGTCGGCCCGCCAAGGTCCGAGACCACGCCGGTGAAGCCCGGCACCTTGTCACGCATCTCTTCGATTTCGTGCAGGATCGACTCGTGCGAGCGGTTCTGGATGATGCGGCCTTCGTGCTCGGTGATCGAGCAGAAGGTACAGCCACCGAAGCAGCCACGCATGATGTTCACCGAGAAACGGATCATCTCGTAGGCCGGGATGCGCTCCTTGCCATAGGCCGGGTGCGGCACACGGGCGTAAGGCATGCCGAACACGTAGTCCATTTCCTCGGTGCTCATGGGGATGGGTGGCGGGTTGAACCACACATCCACTTCACCATGCTTCTGCACCAGCGCGCGGGCGTTGCCCGGGTTGGTCTCCAGGTGCAGCACGCGGTTGGCATGGGCATAGAGCACCGGGTCGTTACGCACCTTTTCGAACGATGGCAGGCGGATCACCGACTTTTCCCGGGTCACGGCCGGGCTGTCGAGAATTTGCACCACCTTGGCTTCGTTCGGGTCTTCCTGGTCGCCCTTGGCCTGCTCGATGGCGCAGGCCTGGGTGTCCTGGGTGTTCACGTACGGGTTGATGATCTTGTCGACGCGCCCCGGGCGGTCGATACGGGTGGAGTCGATCTCGTACCAGCCCTGCGGGGTATCGCGGCGCACGAAGGCGGTGCCGCGCACGTCGGTGATGGTCTCGATCTTCTCACCGTTGGACAGGCGCTGGGCCACCTCGACCACCGCACGCTCGGCGTTGCCGAACAGCAGGATGTCCGCGCTGGCGTCGATCAGGATCGAGTGACGAACCTTGTCCTGCCAGTAGTCGTAGTGGGCGATGCGGCGCAGCGAAGCCTCGATGCCGCCGAGCACGATCGGCACATGCTTGTAGGCCTCCTTGCAGCGCTGGCTGTACACCAGGCTGGCACGGTCCGGACGGCTGCCGGCCAGACCACCCGGGGTGTAGGCATCGTCGGAACGGATCTTCTTGTCCGCGGTGTAGCGGTTGATCATCGAGTCCATGTTACCGGCGGCCACGCCGAAGAACAGGTTCGGTTCGCCGAGCTTCATGAAGTCGTCTTTCGACTGCCAGTTCGGCTGGGCGATGATGCCCACGCGGAAGCCCTGGGCCTCCAGCAGACGGCCAATGATGGCCATGCCGAACGACGGATGGTCGACGTAGGCATCACCGGTCACGATGATGATGTCGCAGGAATCCCAGCCGAGCAGATCCATCTCCTCCCTGCTCATTGGCAGGAAAGGTGCTGGCCCGAAGCATTCGGCCCAGTACTTGGGATAGTCGTAGAGTGGTTTGGCTGCTTGCATGTCAGTGACCGGTTCTGGTGTGCAGGGAAATCGCGGGCGCGGAATATAGCACAAATTTTGACCAAATCCGACTGGATTCGTGGGGATTGGTGGGCGGGGCGACGGTTGGGGGATGGACGTGGCAGGTGGTTGGCTTGAGGGGTGTAGTGGGGTTGCCAGGTGTTCGACAGAATCCTTGCAGCGCCTTGGCCATCGCACTCAGGTAATGGGCAGCCCAGATCATCATCGGCTTCTCATCCATCAACCCAGTGATGGTCAGTTCGCGCACATAGCCCATCAACTCCGAAGACTGCTCGCGGGCGTCTCTACACTGGATCCCGGGCTCGATGCGGAACAACGGGTGGGGTAAACCCGCTCCCACAGGTACGGTGCAACTCTTGAAGCCTATGGTGAACCTGTAGGAGCGGGTTCACCCGCGAAAGGGCCAGCCCAGGCAACACATCAACGAATCTTTACAGCAGGCCCCTGCCCCTGCATCGGGTTGTCTTCAAGAAAAGGGGATCGTGGGGTGGATCGGGGCAAGGCGATTACTCACAGGAATACCTGAGCCTGCTTACACCAATGGCGATCGCGCCCCCTGCTGAGCGATCGCAATTCCTTCAGATTTTTACTGAATGTTTAGCCTACCCCACCCTGAGAAAGTGCTAACCAGCTAATTATTGGTGCTTTTTTCTTTATCTCTTAAGAATTGTAGGAATCGACCTTCTAGTCTTAGTAAAAAATCCTACATTAACTTTCCTCAACAAATCCCGAGAAGTTCTTGAACCCCCAAAAAAACAAGTGCTACAACAATGACGCGCTGAAAGGCGCACTCAAACCAACTCTATAGGAGCACTAGCCATGGGACGTCGTCGTTCTGAAATCCACACTCTGCAGATCCCACGCGTGATGAGCTACACATTCACCGAGTCCGAGGTTGAATTTCTCAATCTTCTGTAAGTGACAAACCAGAAGGGGCTTAGCCCCTTCTGGCTCTACCAAGGAGCAGAACATGATTACCGAACGCGAGCTGAACATAGAAGAGGCCTACAACCGGCTGACAAGGCTGCATCATCACTTAGGGCTTCAATCGAAAACAGCACTATCAAAAAAGAGTAGCCTGGTCGCCACATGCCACTTATACGACAGCGCCTACAAAGAAGTTTCTTGCGGGGCAGGAAAAGGGGAACATTGCGAACTAGGAGCCCTTGCTGAGAGCCTAGAGCACTACTTCGTCGACAAGAGCACTCCACCACTCATCGAAAGCGACCAAATTTTGCAATCGATAGCCCCATTTGACGATTGGCTCCTAAAATCCATTCCCCCGGATTGCCGAATACCTTATTTCAGTCTTCAGGCATTGAACAGCTACGACGAAATAGCCATTCCCGCGATATTGATAGCACCTTCCTCCAGAAACATTGATGAAATCGAAAAAACTGCAGCGGGCTTTCTTTCCAAATACTCGACCAACTCTGGTACAGCACTTGGCTGCACGGAGAACGAGGCTCTGCTCCACGCCATCAATGAAGCTATCGAACGTCACGCACTTTCTATGTACTACCTATCACTTTGCGGCCTGACTTCCCCACCCAAACTTTACCAACCTTCGAGTTCTTTTCTGGAAGAAACATTTGCCCATGATACCGAGCTTCTCCGTCGGGCCAAAAAACTAGAAATATACTTGACGCACGACTTTTACGAAGTTTCATTTTGCATTGCTGTTTCTCGTAGTAAAAAAGAAGGTGCACTCAGCAGCATTGGCTCCGGCAGCTCCATCAACCCCTCCATTGCAATGTACCGCGCCGTAACGGAGCAGGTTCAGTGCGAGCAGCTTTCTGGGGCCACAGAAAAACAAGAAGATCTCTCTGCTGAAAAAATGCTTACTCATTCAACCCGCCTTTCAGCACTTATACACCCATGCCCCACATATGCTGTACCCGCCTTTCACCCTCCGCATACCGATCTCAGCGTGCGCGGGCAAGTCAAGCGAACACTGATCAACCTGGAAAAACATAATAAGGTCGCATTCTATCGCACACTTTATGAGCACCCGAATCTCGCTACGGTTGTTCAGGTGTTCATACCCGGACTTGAACGCTTCCACCTGATCAGATCAGGTATTCCAGTCGCGCCACAGCGTGCACTCAAAGGCATAAGGCAATGACATGCAAATCTATAGAGGAATTCTCGCCGCCCTCGGCGCGACACTGCTCCTGAAAATCACGACCGTCGTACCTGCTCTAGTCTTGGCCGACATCATTGACAACCTGGCCACCTCAGCCGCGTCTTCCCAGCTTCTGCTCGGAGCTTTCATATGCCTCGTCGCATTACAAGCCTCAATGACCCCTCTACAAGCCTGGTGCCTGGCGCGGCTTTGCCAGGAACGCGTGAAGCAACTTTCCATCCGCTGGTGCCGCGAATTGCTGGACAAGCGCTTCGAGGCCTATGGACAACTCCATGGCGGAACACTGGTAAAAGTACTGGATAGGGGCATTACTGCACAGGAGCGGTGGTTAGGCTTTTTGATTGGCTCGGCATGGCCGGTGCTAGCCGAAGCTGCAGTGCTGATAACGCTCTTCGCTTACCTGGGGGCTACTTCGGTATTGATCGGCCTCATCCCTTTGAGCCTGGCCTACCTGTGGGCCAACGATCGCCTCGTGCGCTGGCGCCGGCCACATATCGAGGCAGTGAACGCGCGCGAGGATGAACTGGCGGAACAATGGGTCGATACCTTCGCCAGCGCGGCAACGGTCAAACTGGAAAAGGCCGAGGATGCCGCAATGCTCCCGGTCAACCAGACACTTTCGCACTATGCCGACTCAGCAGTGCAGGTAGCTCACAGTGGGGGTTGGATTCAGAGCCTGCGTACCCTGTTCATAGGCCTGGGCAGTGGCGGTTTGCTCATGTGGGGTATCCATGATCAGGCTCTGGCAACACCGCAATTGAGCCTGGGCGAGCTGGTTGCTCTCTTCACCTTGGTGAGCGGATTGCTGGCAGGGGTTGCGCAACTTGCTGAGGCCTGGCGATTGCTAGACCAGTTTCGGCTAGACAAACGCAAACTCGAACACTGGCTCCAGCTCCCCTCGTTCGGCCCAGCATGCACTACTGAGGCGAAGTCCCAAGACAAGGACGCTGGCCTAAGCATCGCCCCGTGCCAGTTGAGCGCTCGAGATACTGTACAACTTCACATCGAAGAACCCTTGGTACTGCACAAAGGAGAACGGGTCGCACTGATCGGGCCCAGCGGATGTGGTAAATCGACACTTCTGCATACGCTGGCGGGAACGATATTCCCGTTGCGCAAGGATGTGCACCTGCACGGCAGGTGCCTGGCGTCGCTCGACGCTAGTGAACAATTCAGTCGATTACGACTCTGCCCTCAGGATGCGCATTTCATACCCGGCCCCCTGCCCCGCGCGGTGCTGTTCGAGCAAGCTCATGATCGCGCTCAAATCGAACGATGGCTTGAACGGTTGGGCCTGAGCAAAGACTGGTACGAACTTGATCTGGATGCACGCGCAGAATCGATATCGGGCGGCGAAGCACGCAGGCTGACGCTGCTACGCCTTCTTAATCAGCCTGGGGAATTCAATTTCTTTGACGAACCCACAGCCGGGCTCGATGCCGCGTCGGCAGAGCGTACCTGGGACCTGTTGTTCGAAGCATTTGAAGGGCGAGGGCTGATTTGCGTGACGCATGATCAGAGCGCACTGTCGCGGTTTGACCGGGTGATCACCCTGAGCGAGGGGCGGATCATCAGCCAAGGGCAAACGAACATCGCTCAGATTTCTGAGCTAGTAGGCGCACCGCAAACCTTGTAGGTGCAGCCTTGCTAGCTCAATGGGTTATTCATCATCATCGAAGTTGTACATCCCCGGCGCCAAGTTCTCGAACCGGGTGTACTTGCCGATAAACGCCAAACGCACGAAGCCGATGGGGCCGTTACGCTGTTTGCCGATGATGATTTCCGCCACGCCCTTGTGCTCGGTCTCGGGGTGGTACACCTCGTCGCGGTACACGAACATGATCACGTCGGCGTCCTGCTCGATTGCACCAGATTCACGCAAGTCGGAGTTCACCGGGCGTTTGTTCGGGCGCTGTTCCAGCGAGCGGTTCAGCTGCGAAAGGGCAATGACCGGGCAGTTGAATTCCTTGGCCAGGGCCTTGAGCGAGCGGGAAATCTCGGAAATTTCGTTGGTACGGTTGTCACCGGCCGACCCCGGAATCTGCATCAGCTGCAGGTAGTCGACCATGATCATGGCGATCTCGCCATGCTCACGGGCCAGGCGGCGGGTACGCGCGCGCATTTCCGAGGGGCTGATACCCGCTGTATCGTCGATGAACAATTTTCGGTCGTTGAGCAGGTTCACTGCCGAGGTCAGGCGCGGCCAGTCGTCGTCATCCAGCTGGCCGGAACGGACCTTGGTCTGGTCGATACGCCCCAGGGACGAAAGCATACGCATGATCAGCGACTCACCTGGCATCTCGAGGGAGAACACCAGCACCGCCTTGTCGGTCCGCAGTACGGCGTTTTCTACCAGGTTCATGGCGAAGGTGGTCTTACCCATCGACGGACGGCCGGCGACGATGATCAGGTCGGCTGCCTGCAGGCCGCTGGTCTTCTCGTCCAGGTCGGTGTACCCGGTGGAGATACCGGTGATGTCACTGTCGGAGTTGAACAGCGTATCGATGCGGTCGATGGCCATGGTCAACAGCTCGTTGACGCCCACCGGGCCGCCGGTTTTAGGCCGCGCCTCGGCGATCTGGAAGATCTGCCGTTCGGCATCGTCAAGAATCTCGGCAGCGTTGCGCCCCTGCGGGTTGAACGCGTTGTCGGCGATGTCGGTACTGATGCTGATCAGCTGGCGCAACGTGGCCCGCTCGCGAATGATCGCGGCGTAGGCCTTGATGTTGGCCACCGAAGGGGTGTTCTTGGCCAGCTCGGCCAGGTAAGCCAAACCGCCGATCTGCGAGGACAGGCCTTCCTTGTCCAACTGCTCGTGCAGGGTCACCACGTCGAATGGCTGGTTGGCGTCGGCCAACTTGTGCACAGCGCGGAAGATCAGCCGGTGGTCATGCCGGTAGAAATCGCCGTCCGACACCTGGTCCAGCACCCGCTCCCAGGCATTGTTGTCCAGCATCAGGCCACCGAGCACGGCCTGTTCGGCCTCGATGGAATGCGGCGGTACCTTCAGGGCTGCGGTTTGCAGGTCAAGCTGTTCGGAGGTGGTGATCTCGTTCATGGCCACGAAAGAATTCTGGAGGATGAAAAAGACAAAGGGCACGGCCTGTCGAAAACAGGACCGTGCCCGATGTTAACCGCCTGACTCGCAAGGAGCCAGCCAGTTAGCGCAGCTTAGGCAGCTACGACGACCACGCGTACGGTGGCTTCAACGTCGCTGTGCAGGTGCACGGCTACGTCGTATTCGCCAACCTGACGGATGGTGCCGTTCGGCAGACGAACTTCAGCCTTGGCCACTTCAACGCCGGAGGCGGTCAGGGCGTCAGCGATGTCGTGGGTGCCGATCGAACCGAACAGCTTGCCTTCGTCGCCAGCGGTGGCAGTGATGGTCACTTCCAGCTCGGCCAGTTGGGCAGCGCGGCTTTCAGCCGAAGCTTTCTTGTCAGCGGCTGCTTTTTCCAGCTCGGCACGACGCTCTTCGAACGCAGCCAGGTTGGCGGCGTTGGCAACGGTGGCCTTGCCGAATGGCAGCAGGAAGTTACGGCCGTAACCAGCCTTAACTTTTACTTTGTCGCCCAGGTTGCCCAGGTTAGCGACTTTTTCCAGCAGGATCAGTTCCATTTGGTAAAACCTCTTAACTTTTAACCTTCACCGTTCGCGGAGTCTTTCCCCGGAGGGGACTTGCGACCGCGAAAATCAATCAGGCTGTCGACAATGGCCAAAACCATCAGCAACGGATAAATCAGCTGCATGATCAGCGGTAGCGTCACGTACATCCCCACCAGCCAGAAACCGGCCAGTCGGCCCTGTGCCACCAGCCCGTGCATCAAGGCGATGCCGGCCAGCACCAGTACCAGGCTGGAAGCCGATGCCAGGATGATGAACTGCGGGCCGATAAACGGCGCCACCACCATCACTGCCAACAAGACCGCCATGGTCTGTTTCGGCAACTTCAGTTCGCGAAACTCGCGACCGAAGCCTCCAGGGTTGTACAACGCTGCCTGCCAATAGCGCGCCAGCATCAACGCCAGCACACTGAACAATTGCACCGTCACTGCTGTGGAAGCGACCAGCACAGGGCGGATCAGCTCACCGGAGAGCACCGGTTGCCCTTCGATTTGCGGCATGGCTTCGGCAAACGCCTTGGCCAGCACATCGAAGGTTTGCGCCAGCGCCAGATCAAGCACGAGGCTGAAAGCCACGGCGAACACGGCACTGGCGAGCAACACCCGGCTCCAGGGATGCTCGGCACGCAACATGGCGGCCAGGGCCAAGGCACCCGCAATCACCAGAAAGGTGATGGGATCGCCCATGACCCACACGGCCAGCCCGGCCAGCAAGCCGCCGGCGATGACCGATGTAGCATCCTTGAACCCACGCCGCAGCAGCACAAGGCTGCCGGCAGCGGCACTCAACCAGAACAGCAGCGGCAGTACCGCGCTGATGACCACCACCAGGGTGGCCTGCACACGACCGCGCATGATGAAACTTGCTAACGCTCGCATGCTAATCCCTTACTGCTTGTCGACGACCCGGTCTCAGCGGCCGTGGCTGTCGGTGTAGGGCAGCAGGGCCAGGAAGCGGGCGCGCTTGATAGCGGTAGCCAGCTGACGCTGATAACGAGCTTTGGTACCGGTGATACGGCTTGGAACGATCTTGCCGGTTTCGGATACGTAAGCTTTCAGGGTGTTGAGATCTTTGAAGTCGATCTCTTTCACGTCTTCAGCAGTGAAGCGGCAGAATTTACGACGACGGAAGAAACGTGCCATTTAATAGGCTCCTCTAAAGGTCCGTGGATTACTCGTCAGCGTTATCGCTGGAGTCGCTGTCATTGCTGTCGTCGCCTTCGGCGGAGTCAGCATGCTCAGGACGCTCGCGACGCTCACGGCGCTCGCTGCGGTTCTCTTCAGCCTTCAGCATCTCGGACTGGCCGGTAACGGCTTCGTCGCGACGGATGACCAGGTTACGGATAACGGCATCGTTGTAGCGGAAGTTGTCTTCCAGCTCGGCCAGGGCCTTGCCGGTGCATTCAACGTTCAGCATCACGTAGTGAGCCTTGTGAACATTGTTGATTGCGTAGGCCAGTTGACGACGGCCCCAGTCTTCCAGGCGGTGGATTTTGCCACCATCTTCTTCGATCAGCTTGGTGTAACGCTCAACCATGCCGCCGACTTGTTCGCTCTGGTCCGGGTGAACCAGGAAGATGATTTCGTAATGACGCATGAATGCTCCTTACGGGTTAGTAGTCTGCCAGTGAATCTGGTCAGACAAGGAGTGAATGACACTGTATGTCTTGCACGGAGGGGAGGCACATGAGCGCCTGCCAGCTCGGCAAGGGGCGCAATTGTAGAGAAGCCGGGGCGCACAAGCAAGGTGATTGGTGAATATTTGAACAGCCTGAAACATATTCACAGGCTGCGGGCCTCTTCGCGGGTGAACCCGCTCCTACAGGGGAACGCAATCACCCTGTAGGAGCGGGTTCACCCGCGAAGAGGCCGGATCAGGCCTGAGAATCAGCGCTTGACCTGACGCTGACGGACGGCTTCGAACAGGCAAACCCCGGTCGCCACCGACACGTTAAGGCTGCTGACGCTACCTGCCATCGGCAACTTCACCAGGAAGTCGCAATGCTCACGGGTGAGCCGGCGCATGCCCTTGCCTTCCGCCCCCATGATCATCACCAGTGGCCCGGTCAGGTCTTGCTGGTAGATCTCCTGCTCGGCCTCGCCAGCGGTACCCACTACCCACAGACCACGCTGCTGCAACTTCTCAAGCGTACGCGCCAGGTTGGTCACAGCCACCAGCGGAATGACTTCTGCTGCACCACAAGCCACCTTTCGCACAACCGGCGTCAACGTTGCGGACTTGTCCTTGGGCACGATCACTGCCGTGGCACCGGCCGCATCCGCGGTACGCAGACAAGCGCCGAGGTTGTGCGGGTCGGTCACGCCGTCCAGCACCAGGATCAGCGGCGGCGTTTCTGTGCGCTCAAGCAGCTCTTCGAGCATCAGTTCGCCCCACACCTGGCTCGGACTGACCTCGGCTACAACGCCTTGGTGCACACCTTCGACCCAGGCATCCATCTCACGGCGCTCGGCCTGGCCGACCGGCACGCGGTTTTCCGCGGCCAGCGCCAGCAAGGTTTCGAGGCGTGGCTCACTGCGCCCTTCCGACAGCCAGATCTGCTTGACCCGCTTTGGATGGTGCTGCAGCAATGCCTGCACGGCGTGTACGCCGTAGATCTTTTCCAGCTGACTCATGAATTGCTCTTGTTTTTGCGTGGCGCGCCGGATTTCGGCGGGCCTTTACGGTGCTTGGTCGGTTTGCCGGACGGCTTGCCACCTTTCTCCGATTTGCTGCCAGCACTGCTGCGCGCGTCGGTCATCAGCGCTTTTTTCATCTCGCGGCTTTTACGCACTTCAGCGTTTCGCTGCACAGCATCCTTGGGGAAGTACGCTTCGGACGCTTCGCTTTTGCGGCTGCGCGGCTTGGGCGTGGCTTTCGCTTCGGTTGCTGGCTGCTGCTCGGCTTTTTCGGCAACTGGCGCGGCGCCACGCTGCTTGCGGCCGATCGGTGCGGCGAGGGTCTTTTCCGACACTTCGAAGTCGATCTTGCGCTCATCCAGATCAACACGCATGACCTTGACTTCGATGGTGTCGCCCAAGCGGAAGCTGCGACCGGTGCGCTCGCCAGCCAGGCGATGGTGTACCGGGTCGAAGTGGTAGTAGTCACCTGGCAACGCACTGACGTGCACCAGGCCCTCTACATAGATATCGGTCAGCTCGACGAACAGGCCGAAACCGGTCACCGCCGTGATCACACCCGGGAAGGTCTCGCCCACGCGATCTTTCATGAACTCGCACTTGAGCCAGTTGACCACGTCACGGGTGGCCTCGTCGGCCCGGCGCTCGGTCATCGAGCACTGCTCGCCGAGTTGCTCCAGGGTGTTTTCGTCGTACGGGTAGATACGCGCCTTGGGGATGCTCATGGCGCCGGCACGCTTGACGTGCGGGGTATCGACCTTGGAGCGGATGATGCTGCGGATGGCGCGATGCACCAGCAGGTCCGGGTAACGACGGATCGGCGAGGTGAAGTGGGTGTACGCCTCGTAGTTCAGGCCGAAGTGGCCGTTGTTCTCGGTGCTGTACACGGCCTGGCTCAGCGAGCGCAGCATCACCGTCTGGATCAGGTGGAAGTCCGGGCGACCGGCGATGCTCGCCAGCAGGGCCTGGTAATCCTTCGGCGACGGGTCCTTGCCCTTGTGCAGGCTCAGGCCCAGCTCGCCGAGGAAGGCGCGCAGTTTTTCCAGGCGCTCCGGCGGCGGGCCATCGTGCACGCGATACAGGGCCGGCACGCCGTGCTTCTGCAGGAACTCGGCCGTGGCCACGTTGGCCGCCAGCATGCATTCCTCGATCAGCTTGTGAGCATCGTTGCGCACGGTCGGGCGGATTTCGGCGATCTTGCGCTCGTCGCCGAAGATGATGCGGGTTTCCTGGGTTTCGAAGTCGATGGCGCCACGTGTGTGACGCGCCTCCACCAGCACCTTGTACAGGTTGTACAGGTTCTTCAGGTCGGGCACGACTTCCTTGTATTCCTCGCGCAGCGCCTTGCCCTCACGGGTACGCGAGTGCTCGAGCATGCTGCTGACCTTGTTGTAGGTCAGGCGGGCATGGGAGTGGATCACGCCTTCGTAGAACTGGTAGTCGACCATCTGGCCGGCTTTGTTCATGGTCATTTCACAGACCATGGCCAACCGGTCGACATGCGGGTTCAGCGAGCACAGGCCGTTGGACAGCTCTTCGGGGAGCATCGGCACCACGCGCTCGGGGAAGTAAACCGAGTTGCCGCGCTGCTGGGCTTCGACATCCAGGGCAGAGCCCAGACGCACGTAGCTGGACACGTCAGCGATGGCCACGTACAGGCGCCAGCCACCGGAGAACAGACGCAGCTTGCCCAGCGGTTCGCAATAAACGGCATCGTCGAAGTCGCGGGCGTCTTCACCGTCGATGGTGACGAACGGCAGATGGCGCAGGTCGACACGCTTCTCTTTGTCCTTCTCCTCGACTTCGGAGCGGAACTTGCGTGCCTCCTTGACCACATCATTGGGCCAGACGTGCGGAATGTCGTAGCTGCGCAGGGCAACGTCGATTTCCATGCCCGGCGCCATGTAGTTGCCGATGACCTCGACCACATCGCCTTGCGGCTGGAAGCGCGGCGTTGGCCAGTGGGTGATCTTGATCTCGACGAACTGGCCGATCTTGGCACCGCCGTTACGCCCGGCGGTCACCAGCACTTCCTGCTGGATCTTCGGGTTGTCCGGGGTTACGTAACCGATGCCGCCTTCTTCGAAATAGCGGCCGACCACGCTTTCGTGGGCACGGGAGATGACTTCGACCAGCACGCCTTCACGGCGGCCACGGCGGTCGACACCGGAGACGCGGGCCAGGCCACGGTCGCCGTCGAACACCAGTCGCATCTGCGACGGGCTGAGGAACAGGTCTTCGCTGCCGTCATCGGGAATAAGGAAGCCGAAGCCGTCGCGGTGGCCGGAGACGCGACCGCAGATCAGGTCCAGCTTGTCTACCGGGGCATAAGTGCCGCGCCGGGTATAGATAAGCTGGCCATCGCGCTCCATGGCACGCAGGCGGCGGCGCAGGGCTTCGATCTGGTCTTCTTCATACAGACCGAACTCTTTTGCCAGCTCCTCGCGGGCAGCAGGTTCGCCTCGGTCGGCGAGACGCTGCAGGATCAGCTCACGGCTGGGAATGGGGTTGTCGTATTTTTCCGCTTCGCGAGCGGCCTCGGGATCGAGGGATTGCCAATCGGCCATCAGAAGGGGTTCACCTTGGGGTATATAGATATGAATTCTGGCATAGGCGTATTGAAACCGGAAATGTCTGCCTTGGACAGCCCCCGCTGCAGTGCATAAACAGCAGAAATAGGCTTGTGGAATCAACAAGTTGAATTTTTTGAATTTTTTTTCGATTGGGGGCTTTACAGCCTTGGGGAGCGTCCGTATAGTGCGCACCACAACGACGGACAACCCCGAAGTTGTAGTAGAGATGAACGACGCTGTAAAGCATCAAGTAACCTCGAATGTGTGCCCAGGTGGCGGAATTGGTAGACGCGCTGGTTTCAGGTATCAGTGACCGCAAGGTCGTGGAAGTTCGAGTCTTCTCCTGGGCACCAAGTATTTTCAAGTAGCAGATGACCAAGGATCTGTTACTACTGTGTGAAAGCGAACGATAGTCGCCTTCTGCAGATGATGTAAAGCTTTGCCCAGGTGGCGGAATTGGTAGACGCGCTGGTTTCAGGTATCAGTGACCGCAAGGTCGTGGAAGTTCGAGTCTTCTCCTGGGCACCATACAAAAACCCACTAGCTTGCTAGTGGGTTTTTTCTTGCCTGCGATTTTTGTGCCCCCTCCCCCGATACCCGCACATCGTAGGAGCGGGTTCACCCGCGAAGAGGCCCGTACAGGCAACACACGCCCAGCGCCCCCCCTTGCACCATGGTCTGACCATGAATTTCTCGTCACCCGGCCACTTGAGAAACAATTTCGTTTACCATTGTTTCCAAATATGTAGCCGTAAGCGAGGAAGTACCCGCATGACGATCCGCCCGCAACCGCTGATGCGTACCCTGGCCGCCGCAGTGCTGAGCCTGGTCATCGGCGCTCCGGCCGCCATGGCAGACGCACCGGTCACGCTGACCATGTACAACGGTCAGCACAAGGAAATCGGCGAAGCCATTGCCAAGGCCTATGAGGCCAAGACCGGCATTCACATCGACATCCGCAAAGGCAGCAGCAACCAGCTGGCCAGCCAGATCATCGAGGAAGGCGACCGTTCGCCAGCCGACATCATCTATACCGAAGAGTCCCCGCCCCTGAACAACCTGGGCGAGCTGGGCCTGCTGGCCAAGATTGACGACGCCACGTTGAACATGATGCCCAAGGAGTACGTTGGCGCCAACGGCACCTGGATGGGTATCACCGCCCGTACGCGCATCGTGGTGTACAACCCCAAGAAAGTCGACGAGAAAGACCTGCCAACCACGGTGATGGACTTCGCCAACCCTGAGTGGGAAGGCCGCGTCGGCTACGTCCCTACCAGCGGTGCGTTCCAGGAGCAGGCCGTGGCCATCCTGAAGATGCACGGGCGTGAAGCCACCGAAGAATGGTTGACCGGCCTGAAAGCCTTCGGCAAGACCTACACCAACAACATGGTCGCCCTGAAAGCCGTGGAAAAAGGTGAAGTGGCTGCGGTACTGGTGAACAACTACTACTGGTACGCGCTTGAACGCGAACGCGGCAAGCTGGACACCAAGCTCTATTACCTGGCCGACGGCGATGCTGGCAACCTGGTCACTATCTCCGGCGCAGGCGTGGTCAAGGCCAGCAAACACCCGAAGGAAGCCCAGGCCCTGCTCAACTGGATGGCCAGCGAAGAAGGCCAGCGCGTGATCACCCAGACCACCGCCGAGTACCCGCTGCACAAGGGTATGGTTTCTGACCGGGGCCTGAAGCCGTTCGACGAACTGCGCCCGCCGAAGATCTCGCCAGCTGACCTGGGCAATGCCGAGGAAGCCATCGAACTTGAGCGTGAGGTCGGCCTGCTCTGATGACTGCCGCCCTGTCCGAACCGGTGCCGGTACGCTTCGTACCGCGCCGCAAGCGCCCTTCCATCTGGGTAGTGCTGCCTGTGCTGTTCCTTGTGGCAATGAGCTTGCTGCCACTGGCTTATGTCGCCATCAAAGCCTGGGAGGCCGGCTGGCGCGAAGCTTTGCACCTGCTGTGGCGGCCCTTTGTCTGGGGGCTGATGCGCAACACCCTGATGCTGATGGTCGGGGTGACGCTGACCTGCATGGTGGTCGGCCTGGCACTGGCCTGGCTGCTGGAGCGCAGCAACCTGGCCGGCCGCCGGTTGTGGGGCGTGGTGCTGTGCCTGCCATTCGCCGTGCCGTCGTTCGTCAGCAGCTTCACCTGGGTGTCGCTAAGTTCGGACTTTGAAGGCCTGGGCGGCGCGATCATGGTCATGGCCCTGTCCAAATACCCACTGGTGTTCCTGCCCGTTGCCGCGACCCTGCGCAACCTCGACACGTCGCTGGAGGAGTCGGCACGCACCCTGGGTTGCAGCCGCTGGGGGGTGTTCAGCAAAGTCACCCTGCCGCTGCTGTGGCCGTCGATGCTCGGCGGTGCGCTACTGATTGCCCTGCATATGCTGGTGGAGTTTGGCGCATTGTCGATCCTCGGCCTGCAAACCTTTACCACGGCGATCTACCAGCAGTTCGAACTGGAGTTCAGCAACGCCAACGCGGCCATGCTGTCTGCCGTGCTGCTGGCGATGTGCCTGGCAATGCTGTGGCTGGAACTGCGGGTGCGCGGTAAAGCCCGCCATGTACGCATCGGCCAGGGCGTAGCACGCCGTGCGCAACCGGTGCGGCTGCGCGGCTGGGCGGTGCTGGCGCAGCTGTTCTGCGTGGGCCTGGCGGTGCTGGGCAGCGGCATTCCGCTGGCGATGCTCGGTTACTGGCTGAGCGTGGGTTCGTCGGCGGCATTCCCGGTGGCGGCCATCTCGAAGGCGTTGTTCACGTCGCTGTCGGTGTCGCTGGGCGGTGCCGGCTTCTGTGTGCTGCTGGCTCTGCCTATCAGCTTCCTGGTGGTGCGCTACAAAGGCCGCCTGGCGATTTGGGCCGAGCGTCTACCCTATCTGCTGCACGCCCTGCCCGGCCTGGTGATTGCCCTGACGTTGGTGTTCTTCGCCCTGCACTACGTGCCGGCGCTGTACCAGACCACGGCCTTGCTGCTGTTGGCCTATGCGCTGCTGTTCCTGCCGTTGGCGCAATCACCGGTGCGCACCGCGCTGAACAAGGCTTCGCCGACGCTGGAAGAAGCCGCGCGCACGCTTGGCGCGAGCAGCTTTGCCGCGTTCTGCCGGGTGACCTTGCCGATCATCTTCCCGGCCATGGCGGCAGCCTTTGCGCTGGTGTTCCTGGATGCCATGAAAGAGCTGACGGCTACCCTGCTGCTCAGCCCGACCGGCATGACCACCTTGGCCACCGAGGTGTGGGCACACACAGCCAACGTCGAGTTCGCGGCAGCGGCGCCTTATGCTGCGTTGCTGATCGTGGTGTCGGGGTTGCCGGTTTACTTGCTGACTACGCGGATGTATCTGAACAAGGCATGAACTTCTTCGCGGGTTTGCCCTCAGGTACAGCACCGGTCTCAGGGCCTGCGCTTTACCTGTGGGGGCTCGCCGGTGATCAGGCCATCAGATGTTACGCAGCATGCGCCGCACAATTGGCCCGTGGGCCTTGCCGACCGGCAACATGTAAAGCCGGCCGAAGGTGTTGAAGCACTGCACCGAGGTGGTCACGCCCAAGCGCTGACACCCCTCCCCCTGATCATCTAGATCCACACTCACCATTACAGCCAGATGCGTATCACGCGAGGTCAGGACCAATTGCTGGTCGCTGATGGCCTCGACAGTGAAGAAGTCCAGGCGCTCACCGACGGCTGGCACATGCGTTGGATCGCCGCGAGTGAAGCCGTGGATATCGGCGACATTGAAACGGCGTGAGATAAAGTCGCGAATGCGGAAAGCCCGGGCCAACCAGCCGGGGACGTCCGAGGTCATGGCGCAGTAGGCTTGCAGGGCGGTCATCGGGTCAGTGAGCTGTACGCTGTCACTGTGCAGGAAATTCAGGTCGGCCTGGGCAGCGATTAGTTGGGCGGACATGAGCAACTCCTTTTGTCATGTGTCGCCGACAGCATAGCAACGCCGCTCAGGCGTGGGAGCGGCCTTGTGTCGCGAAAGGGCCGCATAGCGGCCCCGGCAATTTCCGCGTTTATGCAACAAACTTGGGGCTGCTATGCAGCCCTTTCGCGACACAAGGCCGCTCCCACAAAGGACCGCGCAGGATTCAGGCCCGGAACTGGCCCAGGCTGGCCCGCAGCTGCGCCGCCAACTCGTCCAGCACCTTGCTGCTGGCCGTAGTCTGCATCACCACCTCAGCCGAACGCTCAGCCTGAGCATGGATAGTCTCCACTCGCCCACGCACTGCCTGCGCGCCATTCGCCTGCTGCTCGGCCGCACGGGTGGCCAAGCCAATGGCCGCATGCACCTGCTCCACCGCCGCCTGCACTGACTGCTGCCGACGCTCGTTGTCACGCAGCACCAGCAAGCCTTCGCTAGCCTTGAGCCCAGCCTGGCTGATGGTGGCCACAGCTTCCTTGGCGCCCTTCTGCAATGCTGCGATGTGCGCCTGGATATCGCCCGTCGAGCTTTGCGTCTTGCTCGCCAGTGCCCGTACCTCATCGGCCACCACGGCAAAACCACGCCCGGTTTCACCCGCACGGGCTGCCTCGATGGCAGCGTTCAGGGCCAGCAGGTTGGTCTGTTCGGCAATCCCGTGAATCACCGTCAGCACCACTTCGATCTGCTCGCTCTGCTTGGCCAAGCGCTCGATCACCTGAGAGCCGGCATCCACCTGCCCGGCCAGGTTCTCGATCAAACCCGCCAGTTGGGTCGAAGTGCGGCTGTTTTCATCCGTGGCCTGGCGGATATCCACCACCTGCTGCAACGCCGCCTGCATCGCATGGCTTTCGGCCTGGGCTTCGTCGGCCATGCTCGACAGGTCGCGCAGGCTCGCCGCTACTTCGTCGCGCTGCAACGCGGCGGCAGCATCGGCACCGGCATTACGCTGGGCCATCGCGCCAATCTCGACACCGGTGCGCTGCGCCACTTCACCCGCCTCGCGCACAATCGGCTGTAACTTGTCGACAAAGCGGTTCACTGCTGAGGCCATGTCGCCGATTTCATCTCGGCTGTCGAGCGGCACGCGCTTGGTCAAGTCACCTTCGCCGGCTGCCAGGTCATCGAGGGCGGTAATCAACAGGCGCAGCTTGCTCAGTACCCGTCGACCAAGCACCAGGGCCACCACCAGCAGCACCCCAAGGCCGACCAGCACCAGGCCCAGACCGATACGCCAGCGCAGCTCTGCAGCGGCATCGCGCACAGCTTGCGCGGTATTGGCCTGCATGGCGGCAGCACTGCCCTGCGCCTTCTCCAGGCGCTCACGCAGGGTTTTGCCGCTGTCGGCTGCGGCACCCACCAGGCTGTCGCCAACCAGTTGCTCACCGCTGGCAATCAGCGCCGCGAAGCGCTGGTCCAAGGCCTTGAGCTCCTGGTCGATGCCCGCCGTGGAAACCCCCATCACCACCTTGCCGATTTCTGCGCCATTGGGGTTGATCGAAGCTTCGACAAAGTACACCGCCGGGTCTTGTCGGGCGGCATTGATCACCTTGTCCAGCGCACGCTCGCCCTGGCCCTTGTCCATCAAAGCCTGGTTGATCGGGTTTTGCCGGTTCAGGTAACGGGTCAGGTGCTGGCCCTGTGCATCGTCGTAAACCACGAACAGCACGTTGGGGTTGCGCTGGGCACGCCGGGCAAAGTCGGAGAGCACTGGCACATCGTTGTCCCAGATCGCCCGCGGGGCAACCGAAGCCAGCAGTTCGGCCATGTCGTTGGCGGAGTCCTTGAGGTTCTTCTCCAGGGTGCTGCGCAGTTGCTGCTGTTCGCTTTGCAGGCGCTCCGACAACCCTGCGCTCAGGCGCTGGCGGGTACTGCTCGACAGGCCGTCGAGCCCAGAGCGCACATCTTGCCCGGCTTGCTCCAGATCGCTTGCGAGTTGGCGACTGTCATTACCCAGTCGCTCGCCAAGGTCAGCCTCCAGGGCGGTGACTGTGCTTCGGGTGAGCGCAACGGCAACCAGCACCTGCACCAAAAGAGCGATACCAAGGGCAACAAACACAGGCCGCAAGAGGCGGCTTCGTAACAGTGAGAGGATGGCAGACACGGTGTAACCCTCGTGTTTTCTGGCGCCACTATTTTGATGGCATCTACAGAAACTTCTTACAGCAAGGGTTGTGCCGTAGGCAGCGGGGAAATGCGCCAAGGTCTAGCAACGGGGTTTCGTGTGCCGGCCCATTCGCGGGTAAACCCGCGCCTACAACGGCCTGCGCCCAACCGCCGTTGTGTGCCCACACCCAACCAGTGTAGGAGCGGGTTTACCCGCGAATACGGTAGCGGCGGCAACGGTGGATTGCCGGTGGATATTGGCCAGCACAGACATGCCCACAAATGAAAACGCCGCGGCCCTTCTCAGGGCCGCGGCGTCAGATCAGCCTGGAGGGCAGATCAGGCGAACGGATGACGCAGCACGATGGTCTCGTTGCGGTCCGGGCCGGTCGAAATGATGTCGATCGGCGCGCCAACCAGCTCTTCGATGCGCTTGATGTAGTCACGCGCAGCTTGCGGCAGCTCTTCCAGGGTTTTCACACCCAGAGTCGACTCGCTCCAGCCTGGCATCTCTTCGTACACAGGCTCCAGGCCAATGTAGCTGTCGGCATCGGAAGGCGCGTCGATGACGGCACCGTTCTCGTTCTTGTAGCCAACGCAGATGTTGATGGTTTCCAGGCCGTCCAGTACGTCCAGCTTGGTCAGGCAGATGCCCGAGATGCTGTTGACGTCGATGGCGCGACGCAGGATCACGGCATCGAACCAGCCGCAACGACGGGCACGGCCGGTGGTGGAGCCGAACTCGTGGCCACGCTTGGCCAGCGTAGCACCAGTCTCGTCGAACAGTTCGGTCGGGAACGGACCGGAACCTACGCGAGTGGTGTAGGCCTTGGTGATGCCGAGGATGTAGTCGAGGTACATCGGGCCAACGCCGGAACCGGTGGAAATACCGCCAGCCGTGGTGTTGGAGCTGGTGACGTACGGGTAGGTACCGTGGTCGATGTCCAGCAGCGAGCCCTGGGCACCCTCGAACATGATGTCCTTGCCGGCGCGACGCAGGTTGTGCAGCTCGGCGGTGACGTCGAGCATCATCGGCTTGAGCTGTTCGGCGTAAGCCATGCACTCGTCCAGCGTCTGCTGGAAGTCGATGGCTGGCTCTTTGTAGTAGTTCACCAGCTGGAAGTTGTGGTAATCCAGCAGCTCACCCAGCTTGGCGGCGAAACGCTCGCGGTGGAACAGATCACCCACGCGCAGGCCGCGACGTGCCACCTTGTCTTCGTAAGCTGGGCCGATACCACGGCCGGTGGTGCCGATCTTGGCTTCGCCACGGGCTTTTTCGCGGGCCTGATCCAGGGCCACATGGTACGACAGGATCAGCGGCGCAGCCGGGGAAATGCGCAGGCGCTCGCGCACCGGTACGCCTTTCTCTTCCAGCTTGGTGATTTCACGCATCAGTGCATCCGGGGCAACGACCACGCCGTTACCGATCAGGCACTGTACGCCTTCACGCAGGATGCCGGATGGAATCAGGTGCAGAACGGTCTTTTCACCGTTGATCACCAGGGTGTGACCCGCATTGTGGCCACCCTGGTAGCGCACTACGGCGGCAGCATGTTCGGTCAGCAGATCGACGATCTTGCCTTTGCCCTCATCACCCCACTGGGTGCCCAGGACGACGACATTCTTACCCATTACATTGGTCCTCATTCACGCAAACTTGGTTGCCGGCCTGTTGCCGACGCAGAAACTCACTGGGCCAGCGGCAGAACCTGCCAGCGCCCGTCTTGCTGAATCAATTGCCGATCACAATCCGCCTCGAGAGCAGCACTCAACGGCTGGCCAGGCAGAGCCTGAACCACACGCTGGCCCTCGTTGCGCAACTGGCAGACTTGCTGCCAGAGGGCCGCATCGCCACTGTCCGGCATCCAGATGCCGCCAGTTGGCAATACGACCTCCGCTCGCCCCAGTGTGACCAGGGTCTTCAAATCCGTGGAGAAACCCGTGGCCGGGCGCGCCCGGCCAAAGTCGGCGCCGATATCGTCGTAGCGCCCGCCCTGGGCGATCGATTGGCCTTCGCCTGGCACGAACACGGCGAACACCACGCCCGTGTGATAGTGGTAACCACGCAGCTCGCCGAGGTCGAAGTACAGCGGCAGGTCCGGGTAGCGCGACGCCAGGCGATCAGCGATCGCCAGCAGGTCGTCCAGCGCCGCCAGCACGCTGGCCGGGGCGCGACCGAGGCGCACGCGGGCTTCAGCCAGTACTTCACGACCACCGCACAGCTCGACCAGGGCGCGCAGCATGTTGCCCAGGTCTTTCGGCAGGTCGGCGGTCAGCGCCTGCACTTCATCGACAGCCTTGCGTTGCATGGCGTCGAACAGCTGCTGTTCGACCGCGCCAGACAGGCCGGCGGCACGGGCCAGGCCGCGGTAAATACCGACGTGGCCCAGGTCCATGTGCACATCCGGCACATCGGCCAGTTGCAGCGTGGCGAGCATCAGGCTGATGACTTCAACGTCGCTGGTAGGGCTGGCATCGCCGTACAGCTCGGCACCCAGCTGGATCGGGCTGCGCGAGGTGGACAGGGCACGCGGCTGGGCGTGCAGCACGCTGCCGGCATAGCACAGGCGGCTCGGGCCCTCACGGCGCAGTGTGTGCGCATCGATACGCGCTACCTGCGGGGTGAAGTCGGCGCGGAAGCCCATCAGGCGGCCGGACTGCGGGTCCACTACCTTGAAGGTGCGCTGATCCAGGTCCTGGCCGGCGCCGGTAAGCAGCGACTCCAGGTACTCGATATGCGGGGTGACGACCAGTTCGTAGCCCCAACTCTGGAACAGGTCCAACACCTGGCGGCGCGCGATTTCGATGCGCGCAGCCTCAGGTGGCAGTACTTCCTCGATGCCATCTGGCAGCAGCCAGCGGTCTACCGTTGCCATTACGCCATTTCCCCTCTGGTCCGGGCGGCTTGCCAGCAGGCAAACCGTCAGAAAAGCCGGTATCGCGCACAGCAGCGGGCAGCACTGATCCCAGCGCAGCCACCGTACCCGACACCCTCAAATTGCCTTGCGAGCTGACCAAACTGTCAACCGGCGCTGTGCCAATCAACCTTGCAGACGCAAAAAAGCCGGGAAATTTCCCGGCTGCCTCATCATACACCCCTTTTCATTCAGGATGCACCCCGCCTGGTGCATTAGCTGCCAGGCGGGGTGCCGCTGCATGAAAATCAGGGCCTGAGCATCACGGTCTGCTCTTGTCCAGGTAACGGAAGAATTCGTTCTTCGGGTCCAGGACCATCACGTCGCTCTTGCTCGAGAAGCTCTCGCGGTATGCCTGCAGGCTACGGTGGAACGCATAGAAATCAGCGTCCTGGCTGTAAGCCTTGGCATAGATAGCGGCCGCTTGGGCATCGCCATCACCACGGGTTTCTTCTGCTTCGCGATAAGCCTCGGCCAGCAGCACACGGCGCTGACGGTCGGCATCGGCACGGATACCCTCAGCCAGCTCGTTACCCTTGGCACGGTGCTCGCGGGCTTCACGCTCACGCTCGGTGCTCATGCGGTCGAACACGCTGCGGTTGACTTCCTTCGGCAGGTCGATGGCCTTGACGCGCACGTCGACCACCTCGATGCCCAGTTCCTTGCTCGCCATGCGGTTCAGCGATGCAGTGATGTCAGCCATCAGTGCATCACGTTCACCGGAAACCACTTCGTGCAGGGTACGTTTACCGAACTGGTCGCGCAGGCCACTTTCCAGACGACGCGACAGACGCTCGTCGGCGATCTGCTTCATGCCGGACGTGGCGGTGTAGAAGCGTTCAGCGTCCTTGACGCGCCACTTGGCGTAGGCGTCGACCATCACCGCTTTCTTTTCCAGGGTCAGGAACCGCTGGGTAGGCGCGTCGAGTGTCATCAGCCTAGCGTCGAACCTGCGCACCTGGTTCACGTACGGAATCTTCACGTGCAGGCCTGGCTGAACATCCGCCTGGACCACCTTACCGAAACGCAGCAGTACCGCCCGCTCGGTCTGGGACACGATGTAGAAGCTGTTCCAGGCCACAATGGCCAGGACCACGGCGGCGATCAGGGCGATCAGCGATCTATTGCTCATCAGCGGCTCTCCCTAGTACGCAGCGGCTGCTGTTGCTGTTGCATGTCCTGCGCGGCACGAGCGGCCGCATCGTTAGCCGATGGCGACGCGCTGGTGGTTGGCACGGACGGCTTGCGGCTGCCTTCGACCATCTTGTCCAGCGGCAGGTAGAGCAGGTTGCTCTGCCCGTCCTTGGTTGCCACCATGACCTTGCTCGAGTTGCTGTAGACCTCTTGCATGGTCTCCAGATACAGACGCTCACGGGTTACGTCAGGTGCCTTGCGGTACTCGGCAAGCAGCTTGGTGAAGCGGTCTGCCTCACCCTTGGCGCGGGCAATGACTTCGTCGCGGTAACCATTGGCATCCTCGATGATGCGCTGGGCCTGACCACGGGCTTCCGGCACCACGCCATTGGCATAGGACTCGGCCTGGTTGCGGGCACGCTGCTCGTCTTCGCGGGCGCGGATCACGTCGTCGAAGGCTTCCTGCACTTCACGCGGGGCTGCCGCGCTCTGTACGTTGACCTGGGTAACGGTGATACCGGTGCGGTAGTTGTCGAGGAAGCGCTGTAGGCGTTCGCGGATATCCACGGCCATCTGCTCACGACCCTCGGTCAACACCTGGTCCATCGAAGTGGAACCCACCACGTGGCGCAGGGCGCTGTCGGTCGCGTGCTGCAAGCTCACCTCAGGCTGGTCGACGTTGAGCACGAAGTCCTGCAGGTTGCTGATCTTGTACTGGACGGTCAGCGGCACCTCGACGATGTTCTCGTCTTCGGTCAGCATCTGGCCCTGCTTGGTGTAGGCACGCTCACGCGTGACGTTTTCCATGTACTTGCGATCAATCGGCGGGAAGTAGATGTTCAGGCCGGGACCGACCGTCTCATAGTACTTGCCGAAGCGCAGCACAACCGCCTGCTCCTGCTCGTCGACCACATACACGGCGCTGTACAGCCAGATTGCAGCCAGCACCGCCAGGCCGATGCCCAGCAGGCCCAGGCCACCGCCCTTGCCGACATTGCGATCACCGCCGCCACGTTTCTTGCTGCCGCCGAACATGCCATTCAGGCTGTCCTGCAGTTTGCGGAAGGCCTCGTCCAGATCCGGTGGACCTTTCTTGTCACCACCGCCGCCACCGCCACCGCGGCGGCCGCCCCAGGGATCCTGATTGTTCGAGTTGCCACCCGGCTCGTTCCAAGCCATAGCGCTCTCCATCTGATAAAGCAAAGACGCGCCCACGGCGCGCCGTCCAATGCTACAGAATGCCTGTCACTGCTGCCCGGCGACCTCGACGAGCATTTATTGCAAAGTGTGTTGCTGGACAAACACTTGCGGCTCCATGCCTTCGCGGCTGACCAGGCGATTCAGTTCGACCATGGGCAGTCGCACGCTCAGCAGGCTGCGCCCTTCTTCATCATGCTCTTCACTCTGCACGGCACCCAAGGCAAAGAATTGCGCGCGCAAGCGGGCAAAACGCTGCTCCAGGCACAGGGTACCGACAAACAGATCATCCCCCAGCAACTCGGCAACCGCCTGGCCAACCAGCTCCAGGCCACGCCCATCGCGTGCCGATACCCAGACCCGTTCCGGCTTGCCATCGGCATTGCGCTGGATCTGTGGCTCGACATCTTCGAGCAAGTCGAGTTTGTTGTACACCTCCAGGATCGGCAACCCCTCGGCACCAATCTCGCCCAACACCGCCAGCACCTGCTCGATCTGCTCCATGCGCTCTGGCTCATGGGCGTCGATCACATGCAGCAACAGGTCGGAGTTGCTCGACTCTTCGAGCGTAGCCCGAAATGCCTCGACCAGCTTGTGCGGCAGATGGCGAATGAAGCCTACGGTGTCGGCCAGCACGATCGGCCCCAGGTCGTTGAGCTCGAGCCGGCGCAGGGTCGGGTCGAGGGTGGCGAACAACTGGTCCGCGGCATACACCTCGGATTCGGTCAGGGCGTTGAACAGCGTGGACTTGCCGGCGTTGGTATAACCCACCAGCGACACCGAGGGGATATCCGCGCGCTTGCGCCCGCGACGCGCCTGCTCACGCTGGCTGCGCACTTTCTCCAGGCGTGACTTGATCTGGCGTATACGCACCCGCAACAGGCGGCGGTCGGTTTCCAGCTGGGTTTCACCCGGGCCGCGCAGGCCGATACCACCTTTTTGTCGCTCAAGGTGAGTCCAGCCGCGCACCAGCCGCGTGCTCATGTGCTCCAGCTGGGCCAGTTCGACCTGCAGCTTGCCTTCATGGGTACGCGCCCGTTGGGCGAAGATATCGAGGATCAGCCCGGTACGGTCGAGCACACGACACTCGAACACACGTTCAAGGTTGCGCTCCTGACTGGGCGTGAGGGTGTGATTGAAAATCACCAGGTCTACCTGTTCGGCATGGACCAGGTCGTGCAACTCTTCGACCTTGCCACTGCCAATCAGGTATTTGGCGGAAGGCTGATGCCTTGTCACCGTGACCAGCGAGACGATGTCGGCACCGGCCGACAATGCCAACTCCTGAAACTCCTGCGGGTCTTCGCGCGCCTCAGGGTTCTGACCTTCCAAGTGAACGAGCAACGCCCGCTCACCACCACCGTGGCGCTCAAAGAACAATGCAGGCTCCTATCAGGCGTTGCCTGGCTCGCTGTCGCCGTGCTCGCTGTCGGTCGGGCTTGGCAGGCGGACCGGACGGGCCGGAACTACGGTCGAGATGGCGTGCTTGTAGACCATCTGGCTGACGGTGTTCTTCAGCAATACCACGAACTGGTCGAACGATTCGATCGAGCCCTGCAGTTTGATACCGTTGACCAGGTAAATGGATACCGGGACCTTTTCTTTTCTCAAGGTATTCAAGTAAGGGTCTTGTAGCGAATGCCCTTTTGACATATGCCGCACTCCTGTAAGGATAAATAATAGAAAATCAATAAAAACGATAAATTAGGCCGCCCCTTCGCAAGAATAGACGGCAATCAGCAGGGACTCAGCTCAATATGGAGATGGCCCCAAGGTATTTCAAGGTGCGGGACAGATTGTCGCAGGCCAGGCTGTCAAGCCAGTGCACGTCAGGCCAGCCACGCAACCAGGTGAACTGCCGCTTGGCCAGCTGCCGGGTAGCAATGATACCGCGTTCACGCATCTCATTCTCAGTCAGCTTGCCATCCAGGTAATCCCACACTTGCCGATAACCCACTGCCCGTATAGACGGCAGCCCGGCGTGCAAGTCACTTCTGGCTCGCAGCGATCGGACCTCGTCAACGAAGCCCTGTTCCAGCATCTGCGAAAATCGTAACGCAATTCGCTGATGCAAAATGTGACGATCTGTAGGAGCAATCGCCAAACTGGCGACAGTATAGGGCAAATGTCCGCCGGCGCCTGCGTCTGCGCCGCGACTTTCCGCGAATTGACGCCGACGATGAGCTGTCATGCTCTCGCCGCTCACCCGGTACACCTCCAAGGCCCGGATCAACCGCTGCGGGTCATTGGGGTGGATACGTGCCGCGGACTCCGGGTCGACTTCGGCCAACTGCCGGTGCAGCTCGGCCAGGCCCAGGGCTTCAGCCTGCGCTTCCAGTTCGGCGCGCACCGCCGCATCGGCGGCCGGCATATCGGCCAGGCCATCGATCAACGCCTTGTAATAGAGCATGGTGCCGCCGACCAGCAGCGGGATCTTGCCGCGCGCGGTGATCTCGGCCATGGCCTCCAGCGCGTCGGTACGGAACTGCGCGGCGGAATAGCTCTGCGCCGGGTCGCGAATGTCGATCAGCCGGTGCGGGTGGGCAGCGAGGACTTCTTTCGACGGCTTGGCCGAACCGATATCCATGCCACGGTACACAAGTGCCGAATCGACGCTGATCAGTTCACACGGCAGCACCGTGGTCAGTTCGATGGCAAGGTCGGTCTTGCCGGCCGCCGTCGGACCCATCAGGAATATTGCAGGGGGCTTGCCGCTCATTTCATCGACCGCGCAGGAAAAGTTTGTCCAGATCGTCCAGGCCCATCTGAGTCCAGGTAGGACGGCCATGGTTGCACTGGCCGCTGCGCTCGGTGTTTTCCATGTCGCGCAGCAGGGCGTTCATCTCGGGAATTGCCAGGCGCCGGTTGGCGCGCACGGCACCGTGGCAGGCCATGGTACCGAGCAGTTCGTTGAGATGCGCCTGAATGCGATCACTGGTGCCGTACTCCATAAGGTCGGCAAGCACGTCCTGCACCAGGCGGTTGGCTTCAGCCTGCTTGAGCAAGGCCGGGATCTGGCGAATCGCCAGGGTCTCAGGGCCCAGGCGCTGCAATTCGAAGCCCAGCCGCTGAAACCACTGTGCATGCTCTTCGGCACAGTCGGCTTCACGCTGGCTAAGGGCCAGGGTCTCCGGCACCAGCAGCGGCTGGCCACTCAGGCCCTCGCTGGCCATGGCCACCTTGAGGCGCTCGTACATTATCCGCTCGTGGGCAGCGTGCATGTCCACCAGCACCAGGCCAACAGCGTTCTCGGCCAGGATGTAGATACCCTTGAGCTGCGCCAGGGCATAGCCTAGCGGGGGAATGTCGCCTTGGCTTTCGGGCAGTGCCGTCGCAGGCGCAGCACCGGTGTCCAGCGGCTTATAGAACTCGCGGTACACCGCCTGTGCCTCTGCGGCCGGCAGCGGCTGTGAGGGACGTGGGGTGTATTGATACTGGTAACCGGCGCCACTGCCACCATTGGAAAACGACTGTTGCGGGGCTCGAGGCTGTTCAAGCACCGGCGAGGCCAGGCGCATTTCACCCTGGGGCCCGAACTCACCGGCCTGCGGGCCCGTGGGACGAACCAGCTCAGGTACGGCAGCAGGTGCGGCCAGCTGGTCTTCCGGACGTACATCGGCCAAGGCACGGTGCAAGGTGCCATACAGGAAGTCATGCACCGAGCGCCCTTCACGGAACCGTACTTCATGCTTGGTAGGGTGCACGTTCACATCGACGCCGTTGGGCTCCAGCTCCAGGAACAGCACGAACGTGGGGTGGCGGCCGTTGAACAGCACGTCCCGGTAGGCCTGACGCACGGCATGGGCGACCAGTTTGTCGCGCACTGCCCGGCCATTGACGAAGAAGTACTGCAGGTCTGCCTGGCTGCGCGAGAACGTCGGCAAGCCGACCCAGCCCCAAAGGCGCAGGCCGTTGCGCTCGACGTCGATCGGCAGTGCCTGCTCCATGAAGCCCGGGCCGCAGATGGCACCCACCCGCCGTGCACGGGCGGTTTCGTCGTGGGCCTCGTGCAGGCTGAGGATGCTCTTGCCATTGTGGCGCAGGTGGAAGCCGACATCGAAACGGGCCAGCGCCAGCCGCCGGATCACTTCCTGCAAGTGATCGAATTCGGTTTTCTCGGCTTTGAGGAACTTGCGCCTGGCCGGGGTATTGAAGAACAAATCGCGCACTTCCACCGAGGTACCGACCGGGTGCGCCGCCGGCTGCACGCGCGGCGTCATGTCACGGCCTTCGGTTTCGACTTGCCAGGCCTCACTGGCACTGGCGGTACGCGAGGTCAGGGTCAGGCGCGCCACCGAACTGATCGAGGCCAAGGCCTCGCCACGGAAGCCCAGGCTCAATACCCCTTCAAGGTCTTCCAGCTCGCGGATCTTGCTGGTGGCGTGTCGGGCCAGGGCCAGCGGCAGGTCGTCGGCAGAAATACCGCTGCCATCGTCCCGCACCTTCAGCAGTTTGACGCCGCCCTGCTCGACTTCGATATCGATGCGCCGGGCACCGGAGTCCAGGCTGTTTTCCAGCAGTTCCTTGGCTACAGACGCCGGCCGCTCGACAACCTCGCCGGCGGCAATCTGGTTGGCCAGCCGCGGGCTGAGCAGCTGAATTCGCGAACCGCCACTCATCATTGCGCGGCCAAGGTTGTGGCGGGTACATCGAGGCGCTGGCCAACCTTCAGCTCATCGGTCTTCAGGCTGTTGATGCTGCGCAGGCTGGCCACGCTGACCTGGTAACGCACGGCGAGCATTGCCAGGGTTTCGCCAGGGCGCACGGTGTGTTCACGCGGGCCGGCGGCGATCTTGCCGGTGTCACGCAGCCAGGCAATGTAGGTGCCAGGTGGTGGGTTCTGCTGGAAGTACTGGTGCACCCCAGTGCGGATCGACCGGGCCAGCGCCTGCTGGTGGCTGGAGGAGGCCAGTTTGGCTGCTTCGTTGTTGTTCGAGATGAACCCGGTTTCAACGAGGATCGACGGAATATCCGGCGACTTCAGCACCATGAACCCGGCCTGTTCCACACGCTGCTTGTGCAACGAAGTGACACGCCCCATGTTGCCCAATACCTTTTGCCCCACGTTGAGGCTGGAGCTGAGCGTAGCGGTCATCGACAGATCAAGCAGCACGCCCGCGAGCATGCGGTCCTTGTCGTCGAGGCTGACATTACCCGCACCACCGATCAGGTCAGAACGGTTTTCCGTGTCGGCCAGCCAGCGCGCCGTCTCGGAGGTGGCGCCACGATCGGACAGGGCGAACACCGAGGCGCCAAAGGCTGCGCGCGACGGGGCCGCGTCGGCGTGAATCGAAATGAACAGGTCGGCGCCTTTCTTGCGGGCGATTTCCGTACGCTTGCGCAGCGGGATGAAGTAATCACCGGTGCGGGTCAGCTCTGCACGGAAACCTTTTTCGCTGTTGATCTGACGCTGCAGCTCCTTGGCGATCTGCAACACGATGTCTTTTTCGTGCTGGCCACGCGAGCCGGAAGCGCCAGGGTCTTCACCGCCGTGCCCGGCATCGATGGCAACCACGATGTCACGCTTGCCACTGGGTACCGGTGGCAGCTTGATCGCCGGCTGGGTCGGCGTTACTGGCACCGCGGGCGTTGTCGCAGGCGTTTGTACCGGGGCCGGCGCAGGTGGCGGCGTGCTGGCCGCGATAGCGTCAGCCTCCTGGTCATACAGGTCGACCACCAAGCGGTTGCCGTACTGTGCGTTGGGCGCCAGGGTGAAGCTTTTCGGGGTAACCGACTTCTTCAGGTCGACCACAACCCGAAGGTCGGTTGGCGTACGCTGAGCCGAACGCACACTGCTTATCGGCGTGTTGGAGGTGGCCACATTCAGTGGCGCGGCCAATGTTGCGCCATTGATGTCGATGACCAGGCGATCGGGTGCGCTCAGGGTGAAGACACTATGCTGCACGGGGCCAGACAGGTCGAAGACCAGCCGCGTGTTGTCCGGTGCGCGCCACAGGCGCATGCTCTTGACTTGAGTGACGGCCAGAGCCTCAACGGTCACCGTTGTCAGCAGCAGCCCAACGATGGCGACCAGTGCGCGTATGCGCATACCTACCCCACTTACTGTTTATAGTGTTCGGCCAGTGCCACGCACCAGGCCTCGCCGCGAGCCCCCTGCGGCGAAAGGTTCAGCGAGCGTCCACTCGCTTGGGGGCTTATGGTAATGGTCAGGTCAGGCTTTGGCAAAACGCCCGCACCCTTTTGTGGCCATTCGAACAGGCACAGCGGGTCGCCCTCGAAATAGTCACGAATGCCCATGAACTCAAGCTCCTCCGGGTCGACCAGGCGATACAGGTCGAAGTGAAAGGCTCGGACCTCGCCGATTTCATAGGGTTCGACCACGGTGAACGTCGGGCTTTTCACAGCCCCAGTATGGCCCAGACCGCGGATCAGGCCACGCGACAGGGTTGTTTTACCCGCGCCCAGGTCGCCCTCAAGGAAAATCACGCCGCGACCGCCGGTCACCTCGGCCAGTGCTGCACCGAATTTGACCGTGGCCTCTTCATCGGCCAGAAACAGATTTAAGCCAGACACGCAGAATGCTCCTCCAACAACTCACGAATGACCGGCGCCAGATCACTGGCCGCCAGGCCTCTACCTTTTTTCCCAAGGCGCTCGCCGGCACAGGCGTGCAGCCACACCCCCAGGCAGGCTGCGCCCCAGGCATCCAGGCCTTGGGCCAACAGGGCTGCCAGCACGCCAGTCAGCACATCGCCCAGGCCGGCGCCGGCCATCGCCGGGTGCCCGCGCTCGCACAACGCCAGCTGCCCGCTCGGGGCTGCCACCAGTGTGCCAGCACCTTTGAGTACACAGACGCTGTTATAACGCCGCGCCAGCTTGCGAGCAGCGCCAGGGCGGTCGGCCTGCACGGCCTCAGTGGCAATGCCCAGCAGCCGCGCCGCCTCCCCCGGGTGCGGAGTAAGGATGCTGCCACTGGGCAGGGCCAGCGGGGTTCGCGCCAGCAAATTCAAGGCATCGGCATCCCACACTTGCGGCCGCTCGGCGTTGGCCACCGCCGACAACAGGCTGCAGCCCCACGCCGCCTGCCCCAGGCCGGGCCCGACCACCAGGACCGAGGCGCGCTCCAGCACACCCATCAGTTGGTTGGCCGAACGGACACCCAGGCACATGACCTCGGGCAGGCGCGCCAGGCTGGCCGACACGTGCTCGGGCCGGGTTGCCACGCTGACCAGCCCGGCACCGCAACGCAGGGCGGCTTCGGCACTGAGCAACACAGCGCCTCCGGTACCCAGGTCGCCACCGACCACCAGTACATGGCCAAAGTCGCCTTTGTGGGCATGCGCCTGCCGTGCCGGCAGGCGGGCAACCGTCACGCTGCTGAGCAATTGTGGGGCATTACTGGGGTGTTTGGTCTGCGGCATGGGGTCAAAGGCTCCAATGTCTGGCAGAATTATACGCACCTGAGCCCGTATTGCCTTGCCCATCCATGTCCGCCTCTATACCTGACCTCGCCCAACTGGCCCAATCGATCAAGATTTGGGGCCAGGAACTCGGTTTTGCCCATGTTGGCATCGCCGGGGTCGACCTTGGCGAACACGAACACCACCTGCAGCGTTGGCTCGACGCCGGTTATCAGGGTGAAATGGAATACCTGGGCGCCCACGGCAGCAAAAGGTCACATCCCGACCAGCTGATCCCCGGCACGGTACGCGTGGTCTCGCTACGTATGGACTACCTGCCCGGCGACACGCAGATGGCGCAGCGCCTTGCCCAGCCCGAGAAGGCCTACGTGTCACGCTACGCGCTTGGCCGGGACTACCACAAGCTGGTGCGCAAGCGCGTGCAGTTCCTCGCCGACCGCATCCAGGAAGCCATCGGCCCGTTCGGCTACCGCGCCTTTGTGGACAGCGCCCCGGTACTTGAAAAAGCCCTGGCCGAACAGGCTGGGCTGGGCTGGATCGGCAAGAACACGCTATTGCTCAACCGCAAGGCGGGTAGCTACTTCTTCCTTGCCGAACTGTTCGTCGACCTGCCGTTGCCGGTGGACGAAGCCACCACCAGCGAGCACTGCGGGCGTTGCCAGGCCTGCCTGGACATCTGCCCGACACAAGCGTTTGTCGGGCCCTATGTGCTGGATGCGCGACGCTGCATCTCATACCTGACCATCGAGCTGAGGGGCGCGATCCCTGTCGAGTTACGCGCAAAGATGGGCAACCGAGTGTTCGGTTGCGACGACTGCCAGATCGTCTGCCCCTGGAACCGCTTTGCCAAGCACAGTCAGGAGCAGGATTTCCAGCCACGGCATGGGCTGGAAAATACCGACCTGGCGGCGATGTTCCTGTGGGATGAACGCACCTTCCTGCGCAAGACCGAGGGCGGGCCTTTGCGGCGTGCGGGGTACGAGCGGTTCTTGCGCAACCTGGCGGTGGGGTTGGGCAATGCGCCCTCCACGATTCCAGTGATCGAGGCGCTGAAGGCCAGGCGTGACGATGAATCGGAATTGGTGCGCGAGCATGTGGAGTGGGCGCTGGCCCGACACGGAGCTCAATAGCGACCAGCCTCAGAGCATGCGCCCTCCTTGTGGGAGCGGGCGCGCCCGCGAAGCAGGCAACACAGGGAATGGCACCGGCTTCGCCGCTGTTCGCGGGCACGCCCGCTCCCACATGGGCCATGTTGCGCTTGTAAATTGCGTCACTGCTGGTCGTTGTAGTGGAACTTGGGCATTTCCCAGTGGAAGCGTATCGCCAACAGGCGCACCAGGAAGCCGCCAAACAGAGTCAGCAACATCGCCTGCTCCGCCGGCACCTTGAAATACACGCATCCCAGATAGAACCAGGCCGCCGCAAATGACACGCTGGCATACAGCTCACGGCGGAACACCAGCGGGATGTCGTTGCAGAAGATATCCCGCAGGATCCCGCCGAACACCCCGGTGATCACCCCGCTGATCGACGCCACCAGCATGCCCTGCCCCATCTCCAGCGCCGTCATGCAACCTATCAGGGTAAACGCCACCAACCCCAGGGCATCGAGCACCAGGAACAGCGAGCGAAGGCGGCGCATCATTGGCGCGATGAAAATGGTCAGCAGCGCCGCAAAACTGGTCAGCACCAGGTACTCAGGGTGCTTCACCCAGGTCAGCGGGTAGTGCCCGAGCAGCACATCACGCACCGAGCCACCCCCAAGCGCAGTGACGCAGGCGATCAGCACCACGCCAAACCAGTCCATGCCGCGACGCCCGGCAGATAGCGCGCCAGTCATGGCTTCGGCGGTAATGGCGATAAGGTAGAGCATCAACAACATGGTGCGGGTCCGTGCAGGAAAGGCGCGCAGTCTAACCAGTTGCCCAAGGCACCAAAAGGGGGCGCAGATACAATATCTGCGCCGTTTCGACTCACAGCTTGATGAAGTGCTCGCGATAGTGACGCAGTTCGGCGATCGATTCGCGGATATCGTCCAGCGCCAGGTGGGTATTGCCCTTCTTGAAGCTGTCACGCACGTCCGGCGCCCAGCGCGCGGCCAGCTCCTTGAGGGTGGAGACATCCAGGTTGCGGTAGTGGAAGTAGTTTTCCAGGTTGCGCATGTGGCGGTAAAGGAAACGACGATCCTGGCAGATGCTGTTGCCGCAGATCGGCGACTTGCCTTTAGGCACCCACTGCTCGAGGAAGGCGATGGTCTGTGCCTCGGCTTCGGCCATGCTGACCTTGCTCTCGCGCACGCGCTGGGTCAGCCCCGAAGCGCCATGGGTGCGGGTGTTCCACTCGTCCATGCGCGCCAGCACTTCGTCACTGTGGTGGATGGCGATCACCGGGCCTTCGGCCAAGGTATTGAGCTCGCTGTCGGTGACGATGGTGGCCATTTCGATGATGACGTCGCTGTCCGGATCCAGGCCGGTCATTTCCAGGTCGATCCAGATCAGGTTCTGTGGGTTTTGCATGCAGGGGCTCCTCATATAGGCGGTCATATTAGCCTAGTGGCCAAGGCACGCCCATTCACGGCACAAAGGTGAGCAGAATAGTCCAGCGGCTGGCGTGCTAAACTGCCTGCCGTTTTCAATGCCCACGCCGGGCCTCTCTTACGGTACCCTCATGGCCAAACGCCAGCTCAATCGCCGCCAAAACTGGCGGATCGAAAAAATCCAGGGCGAGCGCGCCGCTCGCGCGGCCAAACGCGAGCAGCATGCACTGCAGGAACTGGAAGGTGGCGACCTGGGGCCGGAGCAACTGGGCCTGGTGATCGCGCACTTCGGCGTGCAGGTAGAAGTTGAAGCTCAGGATGGCGAAACCGCAGGCCAGGTGTTCCGCTGCCATTTGCGCGCAAACCTGCCAGCACTGGTCACCGGCGACCGTGTCGTGTGGCGTGCGGGTAACCAGGGCATCGGCGTAATCGTGGCGCAGATGCCGCGCAGCACCGAGCTGTGCCGGCCGAACAACCATGGTCAACTCAAGCCGGTGGCAGCCAACGTCGACCTGATCGTGATCGTGTTCGCCCCGGCGCCGGAGCCGCACCCGAACCTGATCGACCGCTATCTGGTAGCGGCCGAGCACGCCGGCCTGCGCCCGCTGCTGCTGCTGAACAAAGCCGACCTGATCAACGACGAGAACGGCCCCGGCCTGCATGCGCTGCTGGAGGTCTACCGCGAACTGGGCTACCCGCTGCTGGAAGTTTCGGCACACCACGGCGATGGCATGCAGCGCCTGCAGCAACAACTCGACGGCCATATCAGCGTGTTCGTCGGCCAGTCGGGGGTGGGCAAGTCGTCGCTGGTCAACAGCCTGCTGCCAGACGCTGGCACCCGCGTCGGCGACTTGTCGGAATGGTCAGGCCAGGGTACCCACACCACCACCACGGCGCGGCTTTACCACTTCCCCAACGGCGGGGACCTGATCGACTCGCCGGGTATCCGCGAGTTCGGCCTTGGCCATGTCAGCCGCGACGACGTGGAGGATGGCTTCATCGAGTTCCGCGACCTGTTCGGCACCTGCCGCTTCCGCGACTGCAAGCATGACCGCGAACCGGGCTGCGCCCTGCTCAAGGCGCTGGAAGAGGGGCGCATCAAGCCGCAGCGCATGAACAGCTACCGCTCGATCATCGCCAGCCTGGCAGAAGACAGCTACTGAAACGCTCGAAATGAAAGTTGCCGCGCCCCCTTGTAGGAGCGGGTTTACCCGCGAATACGGTGGCGACTGCAACGGTGAACGGCGGGTGGAAATTGGCCAGCAGGTCCGGCCCTTTCGCGGGTGAACCCGCTCCTACGACGGCCTGCGCCCAATCACCGATGCGTATGTAGGAGCGGCTTTAGCCGCGAACACCGGCAACGCCGGTGCCATTCACCGCACTGGCGGCTTCGCGGGTAAACCCGCTCCTACAGTGATCGCGCCAACGTTCAGGTGGTGGGTAGCACAGTTGCCCACCCCAAAAAGCCGCTTACTGATCCTTGGCTTCATCCATCTTCAGCGTGCCATCTTCAAAGATGTTCAGCTTCTGGCGCAGCTCGCGCGGTTGCATCGGTGCCTGTTCAGTTGCCCCTGGGTCAGCCGGTGCCGAAGCCCCTGGCGCAGCACCACTGGCTGGCGCTGCAGGTGCCGTTGGCGCAGCTGGCGGTGTTTCCGGCGCACCCTGCTCACCTTCGATATTGCGCTGGGCTTTCTTGGTCAGCACGATGATGTCGATACGGCGGTTGACCGGGTTGAACGGGTCCTTGCGGTCGAACAGTGACGACGAGGCGTACCCCACGACCCGTGCCACCTGGCCGTCGGGGTAACCACCCGCCACCAGGGCACGCCGCGCGGCGTTGGCGCGGTTGGCCGACAGCTCCCAGTTACCGTACTCGCCAGTGCCAGCATACGGCTTGGCATCGGTATGGCCGCTGATGCTGATCTTGTTCGGCACCGCCTTGATGGTGTCGGCCATGGCCAGCAGGATATCTTCGAAGTAAGGCTGCAGGCGCGCGCTACCGATGTCGAACATCGGTCGGTTCTCAGCATCCATGATCTGGATGCGCAGGCCGTCCTGGGTGATCTCGAACAGGATCTGGTCCTTGAACTTCTGCAGTTGCGGGTTCTCTTCCACCTTGTTCTGCAGTTCCTGCAGCAACAGCTCCAGACGCTCGCGCTCGACCTGCTCGGCCATGGTCTCGACCTGGTCCTTGTTCAGCTGAGTGGGGGACTGCTGCGTCGGCTCGGTCTTCACTTCCGGATTGATGGTTTTGTCCGGCGCCATCTCCGGGGAACCCCCCAGGTCGATGACATAAGGCGTGCCACTCTCGGAGAAACCAATAGGGTCCTGGAAGTAGCCGGCAATGGCGATCTTCTGCTCAGGCGTGGCCGTGGACAACAGCCACAGCACCAGGAAGAACGCCATCATCGCCGTGGCGAAGTCGGCAAAGGCGATTTTCCAGGCGCCACCATGGTGGCCGCCGCCAAAGCGCTTGACGCGCTTGACGATGATGGGCTGATTGTTCTCCATGACTCAGCGACCGCGAACCGCTTGTTCCAGTTCGGCGAAGCTTGGGCGGTGCTTGGGGTACAGCACCTTGCGCCCGAACTCGACCGCCAGCGAAGGTGGCATGCCCGACGCCGAGGCCACCAGCGAAGCCTTGATCGATTCGTAGAGGTTCAGTTCTTCCTTGGCATCGTGCTCCAGGCACTTGGCCAAAGGGCCGAAGAACCCGTAAGCCGCCAGAATACCGAAGAAGGTACCCACCAGCGCCGCACCTACGTGCATGCCGATAGCCGCCTGATCGCCATCGCCCAGCGAGGCCATGGTCACCACGATACCCAGTACCGCCGCAACGATACCGAACCCGGGCATACCGTCGGCGATGCCGGTCACCGCGTGGGACGGGTGCTCCAGCTCTTCCTTCATGCTCAGCAGTTCCATGTCGAACAGGCCCTCGAGTTCGTGCGGGGCCATGTTGCCGGTGGACATGATGCGCAGGTAATCGCAGACGAAGGCGGTCATGCGCTCATCGGCCAGTACCGTCGGGTACTTGGCGAAGATCGGGCTGGCAGCGGCGTCCTCGATGTCGGCCTCGATGGCCATCATGCCTTCGCGACGGCTCTTGTTGAGGATTTCGTAAACGAGGCCCAGCACCTCCAGGTAGAAGGCATGGCTGAAGCGCGAGCCGAACATCTTCATCGACTTCTTGATGACGTGCATGGTCATGTGGCCAGGGTTGGCCTGCAGGAATGCACCAAAGGCCGCACCGCCGATGATCAGTACTTCGAACGGCTGGATCAGCGCTGCGATCTTGCCGTGGGAGAGCACGTAGCCGCCGAGCACGCTCGCGAATACGACGATGATGCCGATAATTTTAGCCATAGGTTCAAAGCACTTGCTGTCGTGGTCAGGGGAAGAGACGGGAGCTTTAAAACTCTTCTTCTACTTATCGGCAGAACTGCGCCAGACTATAGCCACTCAATGCGAAAAGCCAGTTCGGACTGATGTCAAAATGCCAATTGAAACCAAGGTGCCCACTCAGGCCCCGCGTACGCTAGAGGCCTGGGTAAAGCTGCTCGAGAGTGTTCGCATCCCCGTGCCGAAGCACAGCTACGACCGGGTCATGGCTGCCATCCACGATAGCCGTCGCTCGCTGCGCGATATCGCCGAACTGATGCAGGATAGCCCGGCACTGGTGCTGTCAGTGATGCGCGAAGCCAATCACCCCACCAATGCCAGCCTCGCCGAACCCGCCGAAAGCCTGGAAGTCGCCCTCAACCGCCTGGGCCTGGAGCGCAGCGAGCAGCTTCTCAAACGCCTGCCGGCACTGCCCGTGGAGGAAATTCCGCCGGTATTGTGCCAGTTCCAGATGATCAGCCAGCATGCGGCACAGCAGGCCAGCGGCCTGTTCGCCAGCCGCCTGGCACGGCTGTGGCAAGAGATTCACTGGGGCAGCCTGCTGTTCCTGTCGCCACTCTGGCCACTGGCACTGGCCTACCCCAAGCTGCTCGACACCTGGGAGCTGCGGGTTATCCACAAAGGTGAAGACGCCGCCCACGTCGAGGAAGAACTGTTTGGCGTGCGCATCATGGCGCTGTGCCAGACCATGGCCGAGTATTGGCGCTTGCCCCAGTGGGTCACCCAGGGTTATCGACTGCTGCTGGAAGAGCGCGAGCAACTGGCCCAGGTGCTGAATATCGCCCGCGACGAAGACCTGCTCAGCCAGCAACACCGCCTGGACGCCGAGCCCGGCCTGCGGCGCTGGTTCAACCAGCCGGCCAATACCGTACTGCTGGCCAACAACCTGGCCCTGGCGGCACAGGTCGGCTGGGACAACCCGCACCTGCTGCGCTGGCAACTGCTGACCGCGCTGTACCTGCAAACCTCGCTGGAAGATGTGCAGCAGCAGGTGCACCAGCAGGCTGCCGCCAGCGCCCGCCGCCACGCTCGGCATGCCCTGTTCCACCCGGCCGAGGCCTTGATCTGGCCGTGGCACCAACGCCGCCCTCACCCGGACATGCTGGCCCCGCCACCGCCCAGCAGCGACGACCTGGCACGCTGGCGCACGCTGTGCCAGCACCTGCTGGCCCAACCCAGCCCGTTCACCAACACCGTGCACCTGGCCACGCAGGCTCGTGAGGCCCTGCTGGCCTGCGGCATGCAACGCATCATGCTGCTTAGCCTGGACAAGGCCAGTGACTACCTGCGCGTGCAGCAAATTGCCGGCCTGCCCAAGGAGGCCGGGGCTCTGGCCCTGCAGGTATCGCAGAACAAGCTGCTGCAAAAGCTGCTGAGCCAGGCCGGGCAGTTGCGCATCACACCGGAAAACCACAGCCAGTTCTCGGCGCTGTTGCCCGCCCCGCTACGCACCTTGTTCCGCAGCGAACATGTACTGCTTCGCTCGCTGGCTGCGAACGACCAGGTGCTGATGCTGTTGGTGGCCGACCAGGGCTGCCGGCCTTTGGCCGATATCAGCGTGCAAGCCTTCGGCAAGACCGCGCAATGCATCGAGCGGGCCTTGTCGGTGTTTACCAACCGCAAGGGTTGAGCCTTGCGCTACAATCGCCCTTCTTTCCACACTGGAGACCGTGGATGACCGACTTTTCCGGCCTGCCCCTGGTGATCGAAGCTGCAGACCTGCTGCCACGCCTGGATTCGCCGCAGCTGATCCTGGTCGACCTGAGCAGCGCCAACCGCTATGTCAGCGGGCATATCCCCGGCGCGCGCTTTGTCGAAGGCAAGCGCACCCAGCTCGGCCAGCCCCCGGCGCCCGGCCTGCTGCCAGCCCTGGGCGAGCTCGAAAAACTGTTCAGCGAACTCGGCCACCGCGCCGATGCCGTGTATGTGGTGTACGACGATGAAGGCGGCGGCTGGGCCGGGCGCTTCATCTGGCTGCTCGATGTCATCGGCCACAAGCGCTACCACTACCTCAATGGCGGTATCCAGGCCTGGCCGGCAGACAAGCTGTCCACCGCAGTGCCTGCCATTGGCAGCGCCCCGGTGCACCTGCACATAGACAGCGCACCCACTGCCACCCGCGAGTACCTGCAAAGCCGCCTGGGCGCCGATGACCTGGTCATCTGGGACGCGCGCGGCCCGCAGGAATTCAGCGGCGAAAAAGTGCTGGCAGCCAAAGGCGGCCACATCCCCGGCGCGATCAACTTCGAGTGGACCGCCGGCATGGACTTCAACGACCACCTGCGCATCCGCCAGGACATCGCTGAAGTCCTCAAGCAACTGGGCATCACCCCTGACAAGGAGGTGATCACCCACTGCCAGACCCACCGCCGCTCCGGTTTCACTTACCTGGTGGCCAAGGCCCTCGGTTACCCACGCGTCAAGGCCTACGCCGGCTCGTGGGGCGAATGGGGCAACCACCCGGACACGCCTGTAGAAGTCTAAGGAACCTGCATGAAATCCCGTCTGTTCATCATCAGCCAGTACCTGCTGCCGCACCACCTGCTGTCGCGGCTGGCCGGCTGCATCGCCGAGTGCCGCGTGCGCTGGTTCAAGAATGCCTTCACCGCATGGTTCGCCAAGCGCTACCAGGTGAACATGAGCGAGGCGCTGGTCGAAGACCTGAGCGCTTACGAGCACTTCAATGCGTTCTTCACCCGCGCCTTGAAACCTGGTGCCCGTCCGCTGGACGAAACCCCGGGCGCCATCCTGTGCCCGGCCGACGGTGCGGTCAGCCAGCTTGGCCCGATCGAGCACGGTCGTATCTTCCAGGCCAAAGGCCACGGTTTCAGCGCGCAAGAGCTGCTGGGCGGTGATCCGGCCATGGCCGCGCCGTTCATGGGCGGCGAGTTTGCCACCATCTACCTGTCGCCCAAGGACTACCACCGCGTGCACATGCCGCTGGCCGGCACCCTGCGCGAAATGGTCTATGTGCCGGGCCGCCTGTTCTCGGTCAACCAGACCACCGCAGAGAATGTCCCCGAGCTGTTCGCTCGCAACGAGCGCGTGGTCTGCCTGTTCGATACAGAGCGTGGGCCAATGGCTGTGGTACTGGTCGGCGCGATGATCGTCGCCTCGATCGAAACGGTATGGGCCGGGCTGGTCACGCCGCCCAAACGTGAGCTGAAGACCTTCCGCTACGACGAAGCCAGCCGCACGCCGATCCACCTGGAGAAAGGTGCCGAACTAGGCCGCTTCAAGCTGGGTTCGACCGCCATCGTGCTGTTCGGGCCGGAGCAGGTGAAGTGGGCTGAGAGCCTGGGTGCGGGTTCTGCAGTGCGCATGGGGCAGCAGCTGGCGGCGCCTGTGCAGGCTTGATTCGAGCCATATGAAAAAGGCCCTGCATATGCAGGGCCTTTTTCGTTGGGCCGCCATGCGGCCCCGGATTCGCGGATCAGCCGCGGGCGTCGCGATCACGCAGGCCCAGCAGATACAGCACCCCGTCCAGCCCCAAGGTGGAAATCGCCTGCTTGGCCGACTGGCGCACCAGCGGCTTGGCACGAAACGCCACGCCCAAACCGGCCAGCGACAGCATCGGCAGGTCATTGGCACCATCGCCCACGGCGATGGTCTGCTCCAGTTGCAAGCCTTCGTCACTGGCCAGCTTCTTCAACAAATCGGCCTTGCGCTGGGCATCGACAATCGGCTCAACAGCCACGCCCGTCACCTTGCCATCGACCACTTCAAGTTCGTTGGCGAACACATAGTCGATACCCAGGCGCGCCTGCACCTGACGAGCGAAATAGGTAAAGCCACCGGACAGAATCGCGGTCTTGTATCCCAGGCGCTTGAGCTCGGCAAACAGGTTCTCGGCACCCTCGGTCAGGCGCAGCGATGCCCCGATCTCGTCCAGTACCCCCACATCCAGGCCCTTGAGCAGCGCCATGCGCTCTTTGAAGCTGGCGCGGAAGTCCAGTTCACCGCGCATGGCGCGCTCGGTGATCGCCGCCACCTGCTCACCCACACCCGCCGCCTTGGCCAGTTCGTCGATGACTTCGGCCTCGATCAGCGTGGAGTCCATGTCGAACACCGCCAGGCGGCGGTTACGGCGGAACAGATCGTCCTTCTGGAAGGCGATGTCGACGCTCAGCTCTTCAGCCAGGGCAAAGAAGTCGGCACGCAGGGCCTGGGCATCGCTCGGCACACCGCGCACGGAGATCTCGACGGCTGCCTTACCCTTGTCGGTTTCGGCATCCAGTGCCACCCGGGCCGACAGGCGCTCGATACGCTCGATGGTCAGGCCGTACTGGCTGATCACCGCACTCACCCGCTGCAGTTGCTCGGGAGTAATCTTACGGCTGAGCAGGGTAACGATGTGGCGCGCTTCGCCATGCCCATCAGCCCAATGCTGGTAGTCCGCCTCGGAAATCGGCGTGTAACGGGCCTGCAGGTTCAGTTCGTGGGCTTTAGCCTGCACGCTTTGCAACAGCGCGGTAGCCACTTCGTTGTCCGGGATGTCGACCAGGATGCCAAACGACAAGGTGCCGTGCATGACCGCCAGGCCGATGTCGAGGATACTCACACCGCCCTGTAGCAGGACGCCGGTGATAGCCGCAGTGAGACCGGGACGGTCCTCACCGGTGATGTTGATCAGGACGATTTCGCGCACAACCTGGCTCCGACTTCGATGAAAAATGCGCATTCTACCGATTTTCCATGACCATCGGGCGCCAACGATACTTTGCCGACAAAACCCGGCTCGCTATACTCCCCCCACTTTCATGCCATTAAGAGCCGAGCTCTGTGAACCGGCCCACGCCAGTCAAACCAGACAATTTCTTCCTGATGATCTATCGCGCCCTGAGTCAACGTCGCGTGCCGCTGGCACTGCGCATCGCCTGCACCAACATTTTCCTGGTGGCGCTGGCGCTGGTGATCTACGCCTGCGTGATGGGCCTGCAGTTCAAGCAGGCCATGCATGAGCAGGCCGATGCCTTGGGCCAGAGCCTGACCACCCAGACGGCCACATCGGCCACCGAGCTGCTGGTGTCCAATGACATCCTCAGCCTCAACGTGCTATTGGGCAACCTGGTTAAAAACCCGCTGGTGGCCCATGCCGCAATCTACAGCGTGGATAACCGCATCCTCGCCGAAGCGGGCCAGCGCCCGCGCAACAGCCTGCTGGGCGAGGCCGAAGGCCTGTACCAGACCAAAATCACGTTCCAGGACGTGACGGCCGGGCAGCTGCGCATCAGCCTGGACATGAGCCAGTTCCAGCAACCGATGCTGATCAGCCTGCAGAGCATGGGCATTCTGGCCGCTATCCTGCTGGCCCTGGCCTTGGCCCTCAGCTTGCGTCAGGGCCGCTTCATCACCCTGCCACTGCTGCAACTGCGGGTATGGCTGCGCGACCCGCAGCCCTATACCCCGGCCACCGACCGCCAGGACGAAATTGGCGACATCGCCCGCCAGCTGCATGCACGCCTGGCCCCGCCTCCGCCCCCGGAGCCGGAGCCTGAGGAAGAAGACGACGAGCAGTTCGACGACCTGCCCGCCGCTGCCCCGGCAACCAAGGCCGTACCGCGCGCCAAGGCTGCCCTGGAAGACGAGGATGACGACGAGGCCTTCGCCGGCCTGCTGGACGACGACACTGCACCCAAGGCCGCCGCAGAGGTCGAGTCCGACGAGCCGCAGTACAGCGCCGTACTTGCCGTGCAGCTGGGCTCGCAGGAGCAACTGCGTCGCCTGCCACGCACACGCCTGGCCGAGCTGACCGAGCGCTACCGCGATTGCCTGGAGCACGCAGCCTCGCTCTACGACGGTGAAACCCACACGCTGAACGACGGCAGCACCTTGGTGCTGTTCCACAGCCGCGAGTGTGGCGAGGACTACCTGACCAACGCCATTTGCTGTGGCGAACTGTTGCGCGCCCTGGGCCACGCCCTGCAGATCGAGGTAGCCGACAGCGGCATTACCCTGCAACTGCAGCTAGGCCTGGTCTTGGGCAACGACCTGCATGGGCTGGAACTGGTTGACCTGTTGATGGCCGAGAAGGTCCAGGATGCCCTGGCACTGTCGCAGCACAGCCGTAACCTGTTGCTGGTAGAGCGGCAGATCAACGATGACGCCCTCATTCGCCAGCGTGCGCGTATTCGCCCGATCGCCAGCCCCGAAGGCGCCTGCTGTGTGGAGCGACTGATGGAGCCCTACCCGTCAATGCTGGAACGGCAACTGGCACGCATGCATGAGCACCGCGCCTGACAGGCATACGCTGCATCTACAGCGCATGTCTTGAGCCAGGCTGGTTTCCTTGCGATCACGTGCCTGGCGCAAGATCCAGCCAATAGCGCCCCCCGGTAGGAGCGGGTTTACCCGCGAATACGGTGGCGGCGGCAACGGTGAACGGCGGATGAAAATTGGCCAGCAGGGCCTGCCTCTTCGCGGGTAAACCCGCTCCTACGAAGACCGGCAGATACAAAAAAGCCCGCAGCGAATGCGGGCTTTGTCGTATCTGGCCGTTTGATCAGAACCGATAAACTTCCATATCGGTGCGAATCGGCGAGGCCATCGGGATTTTGGGTTTCTCCGGCCCCTTCTTCACCTGCGTCGGTGCAGCGGGCTTTTTCGGTGCTTCTTCGGCAATCGCCGGCTGGTTGGCCAGCGGCTTCACCGCCGTGCTCAGCTGTTCCGCCAGCTTCTGCAGCAGTTGGCCCTGAGCCTGCACCTGCGACGACTCACTGCCCTCGTGCTGCTGCTCGAGGTGAATGATACGGTTGTCACGCACACGGCCACGGCGGTCAAGCAGACGCCACTGGGCATCCAGGATGGCCGGCTGGTTCTTGCCCGAGTCCAGGCGTGTAATCGACAACAGCACTTGCACGTCCGGGCTGAAGCCTGCGGTCGCCGGGGCCAGTACTACGCGTTGGCTGTCCAGGCGCCAGGCCAGTTGACGCACCAGCAGCTGGTCGATATCCGATGAAAGGCTGCCAGCCCAACGACCGTCGGTCGCCGCGCTCAGGCTGCCATCAGGTTGACGCTGCAGAAACGTCTCACGCTGAAGGTAATCGGCCACCGATACCGGGCCGAGTACCACGGCCATGCCCGCACTCTGCGACGGCTGGCCAGGATCACCACTGTCTAGCTGATACAGGGCAACCGGCTGATGCATGGTGCACCCGCCAAGGCCCAGCAGGCCAGTCATCAACAGCGCAAATGGAAGGCGCAGAAATTTCATCATCCCATCCAGGCGGCTGCCACAAGGCACACCGCAGTGATACATGTAGATTCAAACGGGCACACGGCCACGCCGGCACCGCAAGGGGCATATCATCCGCGAAATAACCGTCCGACTCCAGCATTTCTGCCCGAAACGGCGTTGAAATTGCCGTTCCAGACATTACAACCGGTTATGTCGGCACTTCCACCTGCAACCCATCGACGCGCTGGAACCCGCGTGGCAGCTTGCTGCCGCGCCGACCGCGCTCGCCCTTGTAGTGCTCCAGGTCGTCCGCCTTCAAAGACAGGGTACGCTTGCCGGCTTGCAATACAAGGGTCGCGCCTTCGGGAATCACCGCCAGATCGGTAACAAATTCTTCACGGCTGGCCACCCGGTCACCCGGCACGCCAATGATCTTGTTGCCCTTGCCTTTACCCAGCTGCGGCAAGTCGCTGACCTTGAACACCAGCAAGCGGCCTTCGGTGGTCACGGCCGCCAACCAGTCCTGCTCGCGATCAGCCACTGGACGCGGGGTCATGACCTTGGCCCCGTTGGGCAAGCTGAGCAGGCCTTTGCCGGCCTTGTTCTTGGCCTGCAGGTCTTCACCCTTGACCACGAAGCCGTAACCGGCATCCGAAGCCACCACGTACAGCGCATCGTCGTCAGGCAACAACACACATTCGAAAGTCGCCCCCGGTGGCGGCGTCAGACGTCCAGTCAGCGGCTCGCCCTGGCCACGCGCCGATGGCAGGCTGTGGGCCGCCAGCGAGTAGCTGCGACCGGTGGAATCGATAAGCACGGCAAACTGGTTGGAACGCCCAGCCGCAGCAGCCTTGAAACCGTCGCCGGCCTTGTAGGAAAGGCCAGTGGCGTCGATATCGTGGCCCTTGGCGCAGCGCACCCAGCCCTTCTCCGACAGCACCACGGTGACGGGCTCGGTCGGCATCAGCTCGTTTTCCGACAGCGCCTTGGCTTCGGCACGCGCTACGATCGGCGAGCGACGATCATCGCCATAGGTTTCGGCATCCTTGATCAGCTCGCTGCGCACCAGCTTGCGCAGTTTGGCCTCGCTCCCCAGCAAGGCCTGCAGCTTGGCTTGCTCCTTCAGCAACTCATCCTGCTCACCGCGGATCTTCATCTCTTCCAGGCGCGCCAACTGCCGCAGGCGGGTCTCGAGGATGTAGTCAGCCTGGATCTCGGTCAGCTCGAAACGTTCGATCAGGGCCTGCTTGGGGTATTCCTCAGTACGGATGATGTGGATCACTTCATCCAGGTTGAGGAATGCGGTGAGCAAACCGTCCAACAGGTGCAGGCGCCTCTCGACCTTATCCAGACGGTGCTGCAGGCGGCGACGAACGGTATTGGTGCGGAACTCCAGCCACTCCACCAAGATGGTTCGCAGGTTTTTCAACTGCGGCCGGCCGTCCAGGCCGATGATATTCACGTTGACCCGATAGGTGCTTTCCAGGTCGGTGGTAGCGAACAGGTGCTGCATCAGCTCGTCGACATCGACGCGGTTGGATCGCGGGATGATGACAATACGGCACGGGTTCTCGTGGTCCGACTCGTCGCGCAGGTCGGCGACCATCGGCAGCTTCTTGGCCTGCATCTGCGCGGCAATCTGCTCCAGCACTTTGGCCCCGGAGACTTGGTGCGGCAGCGCAGTGACGACGATATCGCCATCCTCGACGCGGTACACGGCACGCATGCGGATCGAGCCGCGGCCGCTTTCGTACATCTTGAGAATTTCAGCCCGCGGCGTGACGATCTCCGCCTCGGTCGGGTAATCCGGCCCCTGGATGTGCTCGCACAACTGCTCGATGGTTGCCTTGGGCTCATCGAGCAGTCGCACACAGGCACTGGCCACCTCTCGCAGGTTGTGCGGCGGCACGTCGGTGGCCATGCCCACGGCGATACCGGTGGTACCGTTGAGCAGGATGTTGGGCAGGCGCGCAGGCAGCACGGCCGGCTCCTGCAATGTGCCGTCGAAGTTCGGCACCCAGTCGACGGTGCCCTGGCCGACTTCGCTGAGCAGCACTTCAGCGTAGCGTGACAGCCGCGCCTCGGTGTAGCGCATGGCGGCGAACGACTTCGGATCATCCGGCGCACCCCAGTTGCCCTGGCCATCGACCAGGGTGTAGCGGTAACTGAACGGCTGCGCCATCAGCACCATGGCCTCGTAGCAGGCCGAATCGCCATGGGGATGGAACTTGCCGAGCACGTCACCGACGGTACGTGCCGACTTCTTGTGCTTGGCATCGGCATCGAGCCCCAACTCGCTCATGGCGTAGACGATGCGGCGCTGCACCGGCTTCAGGCCGTCGCCGATATGCGGCAAGGCACGGTCCATGATCACGTACATGGAGTAGTTGAGGTAGGCCTGTTCGGTGAAGTCAGCCAGCGAGCGGCGTTCTACGCCGTCCAGGCTGAGTTCCAGTGAGTCGCTCATGCGGGCCTCGTCATTTCAGGTTCTGGCGCAGCAGCATGGTGCCACCGCGCTGGGTAAATTCAAGTTGTTGCAGGGCACTCATGCCCAGCAGTACGGTGGCCCCATCCAGGCCCGGCACCACGATGGCGCGTACGTTCTGCAGGCGGATATCGCCCAGTTGCAGGCTGGTCAGGCGCGTGCGGTAACCTTCAGTACGGCCATTGGCGGTGCTCAGTAGCACCGGGCTACCGCGCTCCAGGCTCAGTTCATGAGCCAATGCCTCCGGGATCGCCACATCGGTGGCGCCGGTGTCGAGCATGAAATGCACCACCTGGCCGTTGATGGCACCATCCACCACGAAGTGGCCCTGGCCATTACTCAGCAGGCGCACTTCGATAAAGCCTTGACCATGTTCGGATTGCACCTGGCTGTTGGGATTACGCTGGCTGTCTTCCCACTGGCCGAAAAAACGCGTGGCAAGAAACAGCGCCGCCGCCCAAGCGACGATCATCAGCAACTTGCCCGCGCGCTTGCCCGGCGCCTGGCTCATGGTTTGGCGCTCCAGCCGCCTTCAGGTGCGTCGAAGCGCCAGACGACCGGGCGGGTTTCACCATCGGCACGGGCGCCGTTGTTGTTGTCCAGGCCAATCCAGGCGCCCTTGGCATCGATCACCAGTGCTTCGGCCAGGCCAAACGGCTGCGCGTAGCGCCGTGACTCGACCAGCGCATCAGCAGCGAACGACCAGCAACGCTCGACCTTGCCACTGTCGACATCACGTCGGCACACCCGGTAGGCGTTGCGTTCGAGGGTAAACAGCTTGCCCTCGAACCAGGCCAGGTCAGCGAAGTCGCGCGACAGGGCCCTGGCATTGGGCATCTGCGCGGGTTGCATTTCGACCCCCGCCTCGCTCAGCAGCACGCAACCACGCCCGCAGGTCCAGACCGACTGCTGGCGCTCGATAGCCAGCAGGCCACGGCGCTCACGCTCGGCAGCCAGCCACAGGCGGTCACCCGCGGGGTTGATCGCCAGGCCTTCGAACAGGGCATTGAAGTTCAGCAGCATGCCGCTTGCCCGGGCCTGGCGCACCATGGCCGAGTCGATCCTCAACCAGTCCGGCTCGCCTTCCAGCGGCAATTGCAGCACCGCGGCATGCGCCTCGCTGACCAGATAGAGGTTACCCGCCTGATCACAGGTGATACCTTCAAAATCCAGCTCGCCACCGCGAATGTACGATGCCGCCCAATTGCGCGACTTCAACCCCCATGGGAGGCCGCTTTCCGGGACAGCCGGCGGGGTGAAGGTCAGCGGCTGCGCGCGCCAGGTAGGGTTCTGCTGATCGAAGCGGTAGATACGGTCGTCGTCACGGTCGGACACGCCCCACAACCCGCCCCGGCATTCCACCAGCCCCGACAGGTTGCCACCGCGCATACCGTCGATCGGGTGCTCGGCTGTCATCTTCAGCTCTGGCCAGTTGCCCGCCAGGGAAGGCAGGGCAACCAGCGCCAGGCAAACGGCAAGTACTTGCCGAATCAAACCATGACCTCGGCCAGGTTGCCCTTGGTTTCCAGCCAACTCTTGCGGTCACCGGCGCGCTTCTTGGCCAGCAGCTTGTCCATCAGCTCGCAGGTGGCTTCTACGTCGTCCAGGGTCAGCTGCACCAGGCGCCGGGTGTTCGGGTCCATGGTAGTTTCGCGCAACTGCGGCGGGTTCATCTCGCCCAGGCCCTTGAAGCGTGTTACCTGCGGCTTGCCGCGCTTCTTCTCGGCCACCAGGCGGTCGAGGATGCCGTCACGCTCGGCTTCGTCGAGGGCGTAGTAGATTTCCTTGCCCAGGTCGATGCGGTACAGGGGCGGCATGGCCACGTAAACATGCCCAGCTTCGACCAGTGCCCGGAAGTGCTGAACAAACAGCGCACACAGCAGCGTGGCGATGTGCAGACCATCGGAGTCAGCGTCGGCGAGGATGCAAATCTTGCCATAGCGCAGCTGCGCAAGGTCGGTTGCCCCCGGATCGACGCCAATGGCCACGGCAATGTTGTGCACTTCCTGGCTGGCCAGGACTTCGCCACCATCTACTTCCCAGGTGTTGAGGATCTTGCCGCGCAGCGGCAGGATGGCCTGGAATTCCTTGTCCCGCGCCTGCTTGGCCGAACCACCGGCCGAGTCACCCTCGACCAGGAACAACTCGGCACGCATCGGGTCCTGGCCCGCACAATCGGCCAGCTTGCCGGGCAATGCCGGGCCCTGTGTGATGCGCTTGCGCTCGACCTTCTTGCTGGCCTTGAGGCGGCGACCGGCGTTGCTGATGGCCAGTTCTGCCAGTTGCATGCCCAGCTCGGGGTGGGCGTTGAGCCACAGGCTGAAAGCATCCTTGACCACACCGGAGACGAACGCGGCGGCTTCGCGCGATGACAGGCGCTCTTTGGTCTGCCCGGAGAACTGCGGGTCCTGCATCTTCATCGACAGTACGAAGGTGATGCGCTCCCAAACGTCTTCCGGCGCCAGCTTCACCCCGCGCGGCAGCAAGTTGCGGAACTCGCAGAACTCACGCATGGCATCCAGCAGGCCCTGGCGCAGGCCGTTGACGTGGGTGCCGCCCTGGGCGGTGGGGATCAGGTTGACGTAGCTTTCCTGAATGCTGTCGCCGCCTTCGGGCAGCCACAGCAAAGCCCAGTCAACCGCTTCCTTGTTACCCGCCAGGCTGCCACAGAACGGCTCGTCGGGCAGGCGCTGGAATTCGTTGACCGAGTCGACCAGGTAGGAGCGCAGGCCATCCTCGTAGTGCCATTCCACCTTTTCGCCGCTGGCCTTGTCCTCGAAGCTGACCAGCAGCCCCGGGCACAATACCGCCTTGGCCTTGAGCACGTGCTTGAGACGGCTGATGGAAAACTTGGGCGAGTCGAAGTACTTCGGGTCTGGGCTGAAGTACACGCTGGTGCCGGTGTTGCGCTTGCCGACCGAGCCGACCACTTCCAGCTCGCTGGCCTTGAAGCCATCGGCAAAGGTCATCTGGTATTCATTGCCGTCACGCTTGACGCGCACACGCACCTGCGTCGACAGGGCGTTGACCACCGAGATGCCCACCCCGTGCAGGCCACCGGAAAACTGATAGTTCTTGTTGGAGAACTTGCCGCCGGCGTGCAGCTTGGTGAGGATCAGCTCGACCCCGGACACGCCCTCTTCCGGATGGATGTCCACCGGCATGCCGCGGCCGTCGTCGCTGACTTCCAGCGAGTGGTCGGCATGCAGGATGACCTGCACCGAACGCGCGTGACCGGCCAGTGCTTCGTCGACACTGTTGTCGATGACTTCCTGGGCCAGGTGGTTGGGGCGGCTGGTATCGGTGTACATGCCCGGCCGCTTGCGGACCGGATCAAGGCCCGAGAGGACTTCGATGGCGTCTGCGTTATAGGCGCTAGCGCTGGGATTGGCCATAGGGTCTCGTCGTCAGTCTGGTGAATGCAAAAAAGTCAAAATACAGAAAAATCGAGCGCCGCATACTGCCCACGGGCAATGCCGGCGAAGGCCAGCAGTGCCGGCAGGCGCTCGGCGAAGCCCTGGAAGCTGTGGTCGCCACCGGCCTGGATACGCAGGGCACAAGCACGGTAATAGCGCTCGGCGTGGCGATAGTCCAGGGTTTCATCGGCGGTCTGCAGCCACACTTGATAGCGGTCGGCATCGGCCGGGGCCGCGACTTCCAGTTCGGCCAGGGCCTGAACGTGATCGTGGGTCAGCTCCCAGGTTTCACCGCTGTAATGGTTGCGCTGGGTGCCCAGGTAACCGTCGAAATGCTTGTGCGGGGTTACCGCCGGGTTGACCAGAAGGGCCTTGAGGCCATGGCGCTCGGCCAGATGGGTGGCATAGTAGCCGCCGAGCGAACTGCCCACCAGCAGTGGCGCACCCAGTTCGGCGATGGCCGCTTCGAGCTGGACCATGGCTTGCCGTGGGTGGTGGTGCAGGGCCGGCACTCGCAGCTGGTCGGCCAGGCCGAGCTGCTGCATGACTGCCTCCAGCTGACGCGCCTTGGTCGAAAGCGGCGAGCTGTTGAAGCCATGGATATAGAGGATGGAACCCGACATGCTGCCCCCGGAATCTGTGGCTTCGCGCCTGATAATGCGGGCGCAGGGACGCGCAGTGTAGCGCGTTCGCCGGGTTTTGGCGCCGCACAGGGGTTTTAGCAACACATTCTTCAACAGCTTTGAGAGTGCCGGGGGCGCTTTGCGCCCCTATCGCGACACAAGGCCGCTCCCACAGGGGTACGCGATCTCCTGTGGGAGCGGCCTTGTGTCGCGATAGGGCTGCGCAGCAGCCCCAAAATCATCAATAGCCAGGGCTATCGAAGTCGAGCTGCACCTCGAAATCCAGCGCCCGCTCCACCCCGGTTTCCAGCCGCCCGTCGGCATGCAGGCGCAACCAGCGGTACCCCGGATGCTCTTCGCTCACCTGAAAGTCTTCGCTGCGCGCCGCGAACTGAATGCAGGTCGACGGCGTGGCCAGCAGGCGCCGCCCCCCTCGGACCTCATCCCATTCCTGATGCACATGCCCCCATAGCAAAGCCCGTACCTGTGGATATCCTTCAACGATATCGAACAGCGCCTGGACATTGCGCAAACCGATCGGCGCGATCCAGGCGCAGCCGATGTCCACCGGCTGATGGTGGAAGCACACCAGGCAATGCCGCTCGCCAGCCTCTTTCAAGGCGGCTTCCAGCACGGCCAGCTGGTCATCTTGCAGAAACCCGTGGGTAGCACCGTGCACGGCGGTGTTGAGCATGACCACCCGCCACGCGCCGATATCAGTCACCGCCTGCACCAGTTCCGGCGCCACCTGCGCCATCACCTGAGCCTCGTCATGGTTGCCCGGCAGCCAGCGCGTGGGCACGGCAAACGGTGCGGTCAGCTCACGAAACGCTTCATAGGATGCCACGCTGGCATCCTGGGACAGGTCGCCCGTGCACAGCAGCAAGTCGACAAGCGGCTGCTCACGCCGCACCTGGGCCACCACGTGGCGCAGGCTGTCTCGGGTCTTGAGGCCCAGCATGCTGCCAGCCGGGTCGGCGAACAGGTGGGCATCGGTCAGTTGCACCACATGCACGGGGCGGGATTGGTCTGGCGGCGACAACGGCCATCTCCTCGAATGGATTCAGCGGGAATTATGGCTGTGCGACGGTGACGAGCAAACACCCGCAACCGACTTACGTCACAATTCAGCGAACACTTGCCAGCTCGTGGCCGCAGGCCAGGCAGTGGCTGAGCCATTCACCCAGGAACAGGTTGAGCTGGGCCTTTTCGTCCGGCTGGTGCATGGCATCGTTCGGATACGGGTAGATGCTGCGCAGGCGCCGGGTGTGTTCGGCGCTGACCACTTCGGCCATGCGCGCATCGTGATACACCTGCACTTCCAGGTGTGGCACTGGCAACCAAGGCAGGCTGTGTTCCTGGCGCACATGCAGGGTGGTGGTGTACGGGCAGGCCAGCACCACGTCGAGCACCAGCACGCCAAGCATCTGGTCACCCTGGGTCATGCCGATGCGGCGCGAGCTCTGGGTGGTGCGCATGTCGGGCAACAAGCGCATCAGCCGGGCGTAGTTGGCCTCGCAGGCTGCCTGCAGCCCGACCAGGTCGACTCGATAGCGCTCGCGCAGCAGGTTCACTTCCACATACCTCTTACTTCGTCACGGTTCAGCGCCAGCCATTGCAGGCCAATGATGGTGGCCGCATTGCAGATGCGCCCGTCGCGCACCGCCTGCAGGGCATCCTCGAACGCCCACACGCGTACGCGAATGTCTTCGCCCTCTTCCTCCAGGCCATGCAGCCCTCCCGCGCCCTCGCTGCTGCAACGGCCGAGGAACAGGTGAACGTATTCGTCACTGCCGCCGGGCGACGGGAAGTAGCGGGTCATCGGCCACAGGGCGCTGAACGTCAGGCCTGCTTCTTCTTCAGCCTCGCGATGGGCGACTTCCTCGGGCTGCTCGTCTTTGTCGATCAACCCGGCAACCATCTCGATCAGCCAGGGGTTGGCGACCTTGTCCAGTGCGCCCACGCGGAACTGTTCGATCAGCACCACTTCATCGCGCGCAGGGTCGTACGGCAGCACGCATACCGCATCGTGGCGCACAAACAGCTCGCGACTGATCTCGCGCCCCATGCCCCCGGCAAATAGCTCGTGGCGCAGGCGTAACTTGTCGAGCTTGTAAAAGCCCTGGAAGCAATTGGCCCGCTCGATGATTTCGAAGCCCTTGGGCACAGCGTTCAACGCGTCTGACATGGAAATCCTCATTACCTCAAATACTGCTTCGCGCCATCCTACTCCGCACGCCTGTTGGTTTCACCCCTTTCCAGCAACCGCTGGCGCACTCGGGACAGCAGCCCTTCACTCTGTTAGCTTAGTGGCGAACTGAAGGCCGCGCAGACGGTCAAAGGCCGACTTTTCCCTGTTCTGCAAGGATCATCATGACACTTGTCAAACTGACTTCCGTGGCCGTGCTGGCACTCGCTCTGGGCGCCTGCCAGAGCCTGTTCACGCCCAACTACCGGGCCCCGCTCGAGGTCAAGCGCGACGCCTGGGAGCATGTCAAACCCGGCTGCAGCGAGAGCGACTGCCCGCTGGTGAACATCGACATGATCCACTTCCCGGCCCTGCCCAAGCTCGACGGCATCGTCGAAAAACGCCTGCTGCAACTGACCGAAGACAATCAGCATGGCACCGCACCAGCCACCCTGCAGGCCTACGAACAGCAATATCTGGCCAGTGCCGACAAACGTAACAGCAGCTACTTGCAAGCCAAGGTACGCGAGCAGCATGACGGGCTGGTGATCATCGAGTTGTCCAGCTACCTGGACAGCGGTGGCGCCCACGGCATGCCCGGGCGCGGCTTCATCAACTATTCACGCAAACTGGACAAGGTGCTGACCCTGCAGGACATGCTGGTGCCCGGCCAGGAAGACACCTTCTGGAAAACCGTCGAAGAATCGCACCGTGCCTGGCTGATGAGCGTGGGAATGGACAAGGATGCCGAGTTCGTCAAGACCTGGCCGTTCAAGAAATCGCCGCACGTCGCCCTGACGTACGGCGCGGTAGTGGTCAAGTACGAGGTCTATGCCATCGCGCCCTATTCCATGGGCCACGTGGAACTGAAGATCCCCTACCCGCGCCTGAATGGCGTACTCAAGCCTGAACTGTTTCCCGGCCGCGGCTGAGGCTTAGCAGCCCATGCAGCACACCTGCCAGCAGCAATGCGGGCAGGGTAGCGCCCAGTTCCGGCGCCTTGGCGGCAATCAGGTGATAGGCCACCGCCCCGGCAAACCAGGCCACCAACGCCTGCCAGTGCAAGCCATTGACCTGCGCTGGCAGACGGCGTCGACGGACCACGTAGTGGTCCATCAGCACCACGCCGAACAGCGGTGCGAACACCGAGCCGATCAGCAACAGGAAGTTTTCGTACTGTGCCAGTGGCGCCAACAGGGCGATCAGGGTGCACAACACGCCGATGGCCAGCGCCAGGTGCTCGACCTTCAGCGGTAGCAGCACACCGGTGGAAACCGCCGCCGAGTGGATGTCGGCGAAGGCCTTTTCCGACTCGTCCAGCAGAATAAGCAGCAGCGGAATCCCCATGCCGGCGCCTGCCAGGGCCAGCAGCAGGGCATTGACTTCGCCACTGGCGGCGAACGCCAGCGTGTACGCCACGCCCAGGCTCATCAGCCAGGTGTTGCCGATGAAGTAGCCAACGACCGTGCCGCCGAACACATGCTTGCCATTGCGGGCAAAGCGCGAGTAGTCAGCGATCAGCGGCAGCCAGGACAGCGGCATGGCGATGACGATATCGAAGCCAACCGCCAGCGACATCGAACCATCCCCGGCACGGTTCCACAGTTCGGCCAGGTCGGCCTTGGCGAACAGGTTCCAGGTCAGCCACAGGCAAGCGCCCAGCAACAACCAGATGCCCCAGGCGCGCAGCACCTTGCGCACGAAGGCCAGTGGCCCGCTGACGGCCAGCAGGGTGGCCAGGGCACCGAAGCACAGCGTCCAGAGCATGGGGCTGTTCCAGGCACTGTCCTCACCGAACGCCCGCGCACCCAGCAAGCTGGCAGCATCGCGCATGACGATGATCTCGAAAGCGCCCCAACCCACCAGTTGCAGCAAGTTGAGCAGCGCCGGCAAGCGCGCGCCATGGCTGCCCAGGCTGAGTTTCAGGGTGCCCATGGCGGACAGGCCGGTGTCGCTGCCGATAACCCCCGCCGCACCCAGCAACAGCACACCGACACCGGTGCCCAGGGCGATGGCCAGCACGGCGCCAGCAAGGCCCAGGCCTGGCGCCAGCATGGCGCCGACCTGCAGCACCATCAGGCCGATGCCGAGGGAAAACCACAGTGAAAACAGGTCGCGAGCACCGAAGATGCGCTGCTGGATGGGGATTGGATGGTCGGGAGAGAACTGGCTGGGTGATGTCATGGTTGGCGCTCGCCGGCAATATTGTTGGTGTTCCTGGCGAGGACTTCGTCCTCGTATCGCGACGCAAGGCCGCTCCCACAAAAACCACGCAGGCTTCGAGGCTTGCGCGGTCCTTGTGGGAGCGGCCTTGCGTCGCGAAAGGGCCGCAAAGCGGCCCCAGCGTGCTTAGACTTTGTGGTACAGCTGGCTGCCTTCCTGGCGAAACCGCTCGGCCTGCTCGCGCATGCCTTGCTCGACCGTCACATCCACGGCCTCGATCTTGGCAGCGTACTCACGCACTTCCTGGGTGATCTTCATCGAGCAGAACTTCGGCCCGCACATCGAGCAGAAGTGCGCGACCTTGGCCGATTCCTTCGGCAGGGTCTCGTCGTGGAAAGCGCGGGCGGTGTCCGGGTCGAGGCCCAGGTTGAACTGGTCTTCCCAACGGAACTCGAAACGCGCCTTGGACAAGGCGTTGTCGCGAATCTGTGCACCCGGGTGGCCCTTGGCAAGGTCGGCGGCATGCGCGGCGATCTTATAGGTGATGATGCCGGTCTTGACGTCGTCCTTGTTCGGCAGGCCCAGGTGCTCCTTCGGCGTGACGTAGCAGAGCATGGCGCAACCGAACCAGCCGATCATCGCCGCACCAATGCCCGAGGTGATGTGGTCGTAACCCGGCGCGATGTCGGTGGTCAGTGGGCCGAGGGTGTAGAACGGCGCCTCGTCGCAGCACTCCAGCTGCTTGTCCATGTTCTCTTTGATCAATTGCATCGGCACGTGGCCGGGGCCTTCGATCATGCATTGCACGTCGTGCTTCCAGGCAATCTTGGTCAGCTCGCCGAGGGTTTCCAGCTCACCGAATTGCGCGGCGTCGTTGGCGTCGGCAATCGAGCCAGGGCGCAGGCCGTCGCCCAGCGAGAAGCTGACGTCGTAGGCCTTCATGATTTCGCAGATTTCGTCGAAGTGGGTGTACAGGAAGTTTTCCTTGTGGTGCGCCAGGCACCACTTGGCCATGATCGAGCCACCGCGGCTGACGATGCCGGTGACGCGCTTGGCGGTCAGGGGCACATAGCGCAGCAACACACCGGCGTGAATGGTGAAGTAGTCCACGCCCTGTTCGGCCTGCTCGATCAGGGTGTCGCGGAACAGTTCCCAGGTCAGGTCCTCTGCCACGCCGTTGACCTTTTCCAGGGCCTGGTAGATCGGCACGGTACCGATCGGCACCGGCGAGTTGCGAATGATCCACTCGCGGGTTTCGTGGATGTGCTTGCCGGTGGACAGGTCCATGACCGTGTCCGATCCCCAGCGGATGCCCCAGGTCAGCTTGGCCACCTCTTCCTCGATCGAGGAACCCAGGGCGCTGTTGCCGATGTTGCCGTTGATCTTCACCAGGAAGTTGCGGCCGATGATCATCGGTTCTACTTCCGGGTGGTTGATGTTGGCCGGAATGATCGCGCGGCCACGGGCGATTTCCTGGCGAACGAATTCAGGGGTAATTTCTTTCGGGATGTTGGCACCGAAGCTGTGGCCGGCATGTTGCTCATTCAGCAGGCCGGCGGCGCGGGCCTCCTGCAGCTTCATGTTCTCGCGGATGGCCACGTATTCCATTTCGGCAGTGATAATGCCCTGACGGGCATAGTGCATCTGCGAGACGTTGGCGCCGGCCTTGGCACGACGCGGGTTGCGCACATGGGCGAAACGCAGCTTGGCCAGCTCTGCATCGTTCAGGCGCTGCTGACCGAAGTCGGAGCTCAGGCCTTCCAGGCGCTCGGTGTCACCGCGGGCTTCGATCCACGCCGAACGCACATCGGCCAGGCCTTTGCGCACGTCGATGATCACGTCGGGGTCGGTGTACGGGCCAGACGTGTCATACACCAGCACCGGGGCGTTGGACTCGCCGCCGAAATCGGTCGGGGTGTCATCCAGGCTGATTTCACGCATGGGGACGCGGATGTCCGGGCGCGAGCCTTCGACATACACCTTGCGCGAACGCGGGAAGGGTTGCACGGACTGCTGATCGACTTGTGCCGATTCGCTGAGGTTGATCGCTTTTTCTTGTTTGGTCATCACAGGCTCTCCTGACGGCTTCCTAGCAGTGGAATGTCGGGGTGAACCTGAAACGCGCGGACGCACCCTCTTTGGGTGCAGTGCCGGACATGGGGGTGCCTGAAGCTGTAGCAGCTGTGACAATCCCGGACCTGGCACAAGAGGCTCCCCGGGAAGGCGAGCAATCTTGTTCCCTACGCAGGCGCTAACCTGATCAGGTTCAACGGGATCCGCACCTCTGCGATCTCAGCCTTTGCTTCAAGGCACCCCGACAAGAACATGCGCAGTCTAGACTGGAGTGGTCAGCAAAGCCAAGCAGGTAAATGCGCGGATGATGAAAGGCACACCGAGCGATTGTTGCCGGGTGCGCATGGCACTACACTGGCCCATCGCTCGATACTCAACAGTTCAGTAATTAAATTTCGTACAAGGATTGCCTCTATGCTGCGCAAACTCTCACTGGCGATAGCCGTGTCTTGTGCGTCCAACGGAGTGGTCTGGGCAGCGGACGTGCCTTCGACAGTCAAAACCGACCTGGTCAGCGTCTACCAGGAAGCAGTGGACAACAACGCTGACCTGGCTGCAGCACGCGCCGATTACGGGGCACGCCGCGAAGTGGTGCCGCAGGCCCGCGCCGGGTTGCTGCCAAACCTGTCGGCCGGTGCCGAGATGATGAACACCCGCACCAAGCTGGACGAGCCGTCCATGACGTCCAATCGCAGCGGCAACGCCTGGAGCGCGACCCTGGCTCAGCCGATCTTCCGCGCTGATCGCTGGTTCCAGTTGCAAGCCGCCGAAGCAGTCAACGAACAGGCAGCACTGGAGCTGTCGGCGACCGAGCAAAACCTGATCCTGCAAACCGCGCAAAACTACTTCGCCGTCCTCCGCGCCCAGGACAACCTGGCCGCCACCAAGGCAGAAGAAGCGGCCTTCAAGCGCCAGCTGGATCAGTCCAACGAGCGTTTCGACGTGGGCCTTTCGGACAAGACCGACGTGCTGCAATCCCAAGCCAGTTATGACACTGCACGGGCCAACCGGATCATCGCCGAACGCCAGGTGCAGGATGCCTTCGAGGCCCTGGTAACCCTGACCAACCGTGAGTACACCTCTATCCAGGGCGTGGTGCATAGCCTGCCGGTACAAGTGCCAACGCCCAACGATGCCAAAGCCTGGGTCGAAACCGCCGGGCGCCAGAACCTCAACCTGCTGGCCACCAACTACGCGGTTTCTGCCGCAGAAGAGACCCTGCGTCAGCGCAAGGCTGGGCATGCACCGACACTGGACGCCGTGGCCAAGTACCAGAAGGGTGACAACGACAGCCTTGGCTTCACCAACCCATCGCAACTGGGGGTGCGCTACAGCGGCGACGTCGAGCAGACCAGCGTTGGCCTGCAACTGAACATACCGATCTACAGCGGCGGCCTGACCAGCTCGCAGGTACGCGAGGCTTACCAGCGCCTGAGCCAGAGCGAGCAACAGCGTGAAAGCCTGCGCCGCCAGGTCGTGGAAAACACCCGCAACCTGCACCGCGCAGTGAACACCGATGTGGAACAGGTACAGGCGCGCAAGCAGTCGATCATTTCCAACCAGAGCGCGCTGGAAGCCACCGAAATCGGCTACCAGGTCGGTACCCGCAACATCGTCGACGTGCTTGATGCCCAGCGCCAGCTGTACACCTCGGTGCGCGACTACAACAATAGCCGTTACGACTACATCCTCGACAACCTGAGCCTGAAGCAGGCAGCCGGCACCCTGAGCCCGCAAGACCTGCAGGACCTGAAGCGCTACCTGAAACCTGACTACAACCCGGACAAGGACTTCCTGCCACCGGACCTGGCGGCAGCAGCGGCCAAGAACTTCGAGCGCAGGCCTTGAGGTAGGGGCTGGACCATTCGCGGGCTCGCCCGCTCCCACAGGGATAGCGCAGCCCTCGAGCCATGCATCCATCCTGTGGGAGCGGGCGAGACCGCGAAGGAGCCAATGCAAAAATCAGCGGATAAGCGCCCCCAGCCCCTCGAGCAATCGCTGCAGCGCCCCCTGATTGGCCCGCATCACCGCCCTGCCCGCCTCGCCCATGCGCTGGGCGTCCTGCGGCAGTTCCACCAGACGGCGCACCGCACCGGCCAGCCCGTCAGCATCATCCACCTGCTGCAACGCACCCGCCTCGCGCAGCATCGCGCTGATTTCGAGGAAGTTGAACACATGCGGCCCCATGAGCACCGGCAAGGCCAGCGCCGCAGGCTCCAACGGATTGTGCCCACCGGTCGGCACCAGGCTGCCACCGACGAAGGCAATGTCGGCCAGGGCATACAGGAACAGCAGTTCGCCCATGGTGTCGCCCAGCAATACCCGCGTTTGCGCATCGACCAGCGTGCCGGCAGAGCGGCGTACGGTGGTGAACTGCTCGCTGCACAGCGCATGCACTGCATTGAAGCGCTCGGGGTGGCGCGGCACCAGGATCAGCAAGGCATCGCCATGCACCTGCAACAACTGCCGATGCGCCTGCAGGATCAAGGCATCTTCCCCTTCATGGGTGCTGGCGGCGATCCACACAGGGCGCTGGCCGCCCCCCCACTGTTCACGCAATGCCCTGGCGCGCGGCAGCAGCTGTTCGTCGATCGTCAGGTCGAACTTGATCGAACCGGTGACTTGCACGCGCTCAGGGCGTGCACCCAGGTCACGGAAGCGCTGGGCCTCGGTTTCGGTCTGCACGGCAATCAGGCTCATCTCGGCCAGCATTGGCCGGGTAAGCCTGGCAAAGCGCCCATAGCCACGGGCCGAGCGCTCGGACAAGCGCGCATTGGCCAGCGCCACCGGAATTCCGCGCCTGGCACACTGGTGAATGTGGTTGGGCCAAAGCTCGGTTTCCATGATGATGCCCAGCTTAGGCTGCACATGATCGAGAAAACGCCCCGCCGCCCAAGGCAGGTCGTAGGGCAGGTAGCAATGCTGCACGCGTGGTTCGTTAGCGAACAGGGCGCGAATGCGTTCAGAGCCGGTAGGGGTCATGCAGGTCAGTGTGATCGGCAGCTCCGGGTAAGCCTTGAGCAAGGCACGCACCATGGGTGCGGCGGCAATGCTCTCGCCCACCGATACCGCATGCACCCAGATACCACCCTGGCGCATGGCCGGCAGCTTGAAAGCAAAGCGCTCGCCGATGCGCTGGCCATAGGCCGGCGCCTTGCGCGCGCGCAGGTACAGGCGCAGCGCAACCAGCGGCAGGCCCAGGTGAAACAGCAAGGTATAGAGAGTTCTGTTCATGGCGGCTAAGTCTACCCGATCGCGCGAAGGTGCACTGCAAAGCGCTCGGCCAGCCACTGCGCGGCCGGGCCCAGAGGTTCATCGCGGCGCCAGGCCAGCTCTGCCACCAAGGCCGGCGGCCGCCAGTCGCTGTCCAGTTCGACCATGTGCGCCTGGTAGGTCGGGTACTGCACCACATGCCGGGGTAACCAGGCCCAGCCCAGGCCGCGCATCAGCAGTTCGGCCATGGCGTAGAAACTGTCGGCACGCCATACCTGCGGGCTGATCGCCTCGCCGCCGGGGTAACCGCTTTGTTGTGGCGTGATCAGCAACTGCCGGTGGCGGGCCAATTGTTGGCGGGTGACCCGGCCTTCGCCCGCCAGCGGGTGGCCGACCGCGCACACCGTGACCATCTCCACGCTGCCCAAGGCACGGCGCTCCAAGGAAGCCGGGATGCTTTCGTGGAGGAAGAACAGGCCCAGATCGGCGCGCCGCTCCACCAGCTTGCGCGCCACATCGCCCTGGGCTCCGCTGGCCAGTTGCACCTCCAGGAACGGGTAGCGACTAGCCAGTTCGTCGAGGCTGTCGATCACCGGCTGATACGGCATGGCTTCGTCCTGCGCGACCCGCAGCAAGGCCTCCTGCCCGCGCATCAGGGCCAGGGCGCGGCCATCCAGGCGTTCGCACTGGCGTAACAATTCGCGGGCGTCTTCCAGCAAGGCGCTGCCGTTTTCAGTCAATTTCGGTTGCCGGCCGCTGCTGCGCTCGAACAGGGTGACCCCTAGGTCGGTTTCGAGCAGCGCGATGGCACTGCTGATCGCCGACTGGGCTTTGTGCTGCTCACGTGCCACCGCGGAGAACGAGCGCAGTTCTGCAACGCGCAAAAAGGTACGCAATTGTTCAAGGTTCCACTGCTCGGCCATCAACCTATCTCCCACATTGATAGGTAATGACTTTACCCCATCCAGGCAACGTCTAGAATGCCCGCTCAGTAACGGAGGATCCCGCCATGAATGCCTACACCTACCTCGCCATTGCCATCTGCGCCGAAGTCATCGCCACCGCCTCGATGAAAGCGGTGAAAGGCCTGAGCACGCCGTTGCCACTGCTGCTGATGGTGGTTGGCTATGGCATTGCGTTCTGGATGCTGACGCTGGTAGTCCGCAGCATTCCGGTGGGGATTGCCTACGCCATCTGGTCGGGCCTGGGGATTGTGCTGATCAGTGTGGCGGCGCTGGTGATCTATGGGCAGAAGCTGGATATGCCGGCAATGCTTGGCATGGCCATGATCGTGGGTGGTGTGGTGGTGATTCAGCTGTTCTCGAAGACCGCTGGGCATTGAGAGCCCGTGTGCGGGGTTCGCCGACGATAGGGCCATCTCAGGTATAGCCTGTATACTTGCCAGCTGTCCCAGTCTTCGAGGTACCGCCATGCCATCTGCCATTTCCACTGACGTGCTGATCGTCGGCGCCGGGGTCGCAGGCCTTTGGCTCAATGCCCGCCTGCGCCGCCTGGGCTACTCGACAGTGCTGGTGGAGCGCGCCAGCCTTGGCGGCGAGCAGACCATCAAGTCGCAGGGCATCATCCACGGCGGCACCAAATACGCCCTGCACGGCGCCCTGACCGGTGCCTCGGAAGCCATCGCCGACATGCCGCGCCGCTGGCGCGAGGCCTTGGCCGGCAACGGCGAACTCGACCTCGGGCGTACCCGCCTGCTCTCCGATGCCCACTACCTGTGGTCGCCGGGCACCTTGGCCGGCAACCTCACAAGCTTCTTCGCCAGCAAGGCCGTGCGCGGCCGGGTCGACCAGGTCAAGGGTGACCAGCTGCCACCGGCACTGCAGGACCGCGCGTTCAAGGGCAAGGTGTATCGCCTGGCGGAACTGGTGATCGATGTCCCGAGCTTGCTGGCCAACCTGGCCGAGCTGGCCGGCGAGTCCTTGCTGGCAGGTGAACGCATCGAACCCTTGCGTGAAGGTAATGCGTTGGTCGGCCTGCGCGTGGACGACCGGGAAATCCGTGCCCAGCGCATCGTATTGAGTGCCGGAGCCGGCACCGAAGGCTTGCTGCAGGCGCTGGGCCTGGATCAGCCGGCCATGCAAACCCGCCCGCTGCACATGGTCATGGCCAAGGGCCCGAACCTGAAACCTTTGTACGCCCACTGCCTCGGCGGCGGGCCCAAGCCGCGGGTAACGGTGACCACCCATCCGGCAGCCGATGGCCAGTGGGTCTGGTACCTCGGTGGGGACCTGGCCGAAGCCGATGGCGTGGCGCGCGAGCCTGCAGCGCAGATTGCTGCAGCGCAGAAGGAAATCGCCAACCTGCTGCCCTGGGTCGATCAGAGCCTGGTGCGCTGGGCCACACTGCGCGTCGACCGCGCTGAGCCTGCACAATCCGGCCTGGCACGCCCGGACAACGCCTTCCTTGCCGACCAGCAGCGCCTGCTGGTGGGCTGGCCAACCAAACTGGCACTGGCACCGGACTTCAGCGACCGGGTAATCAGCCACCTGGAGCGCGACGGCATTCGTCCACAAGCACAGGCCGACCTGGCCGACCTCCCACGCCCTCCACTGAGCGTACCGGCCTGGGAGCAGTTGCTGCCATGAGCCTGCCAACCCTGCACGCATTCCATCGCCCGCTGGGCAGCACCGGCCTCACGGTCTCTCCACTGGGCCTCGGCACGGTCAAGCTGGGCCGCGATCAGGGCGTGAAGTACCCCACTGGCTTCACGATCCCCGGCGATGAGGAAGCCCGCCTGTTACTGGCCCAGGCCCGCGAGCTTGGCATCAACCTGATCGACACCGCCCCGGCCTACGGCCGTAGCGAAGAACGCCTGGGCCCGCTGCTGCGCGGCCAACGTGATGAATGGGTAATCGTCAGCAAGGTCGGTGAAGAGTTCGAGGAAGGCCTGTCGCATTTCGACTTCAGCGCTGCCCACACCCGCCGCTCGGTGGAGCGAAGCCTGCGCCGGCTCGAAACCGACCGCATCGAACTGGTGCTGGTGCATTCCGACGGCAACGACCTGGCCATCCTCGAACAGCAGGAGGTCTACCAGACCCTGGCCGAACTCAAGCAGGAGGGCAAGATCCTCGGTTTCGGGCTGTCCGGCAAGACCGTCGCCGGCGGCCTGAAGGCACTGGAGCAAGGCGACTGCGCCATGGTCACCTACAACCTCAACGAACAGGCAGAACGCCCGGTGCTGGACTACGCTGCCGAACACGGCAAGGCCATCCTGGTAAAGAAGGCCTTGGCGAGCGGGCATATCTGCCTGGCCCCGGGCGTCGACCCGGTGCAGGCCAGCTTCGAGCTGCTGTTCGCCCACCCGGGTGTCAGCAGTGCTATTGTCGGCACCATCAACCCGTTGCACCTGGCCCATAACGTGGCCACCGTCGCCCGTATCCTGGGCCAGCATTGAGTTACCTCAGGCTCCCGATTCAGGGACTGGAGACTGACCCGACGCAAGGAGGAGCCTCGTGGCGCGAACGCTGATCCGCAAGAACCCGAGCAACTTCAAGACACTGCCACTGCATGTCGAGGCCACGCCCGAAGGCTTGATTTACCAAAGCATCGGCATGCCGCTGAACTTTGCCCAGACCCAGCAACGGCGCAAGGCCATCCAGTTACCCGATACACAACACTTCGTGGTCGAACTGGCCAACCTGGGCGTGTCAGTGCGCCTCACGCTGCATTGGCAGAGCCGCGATTACTGGGTACTGGTGCGTCAGCGCCGACAAGACCGTGGCGATGTGGTACTGAAACTGATTTCCGGTTATGTACCGGCGCAGGAGCTGAACCTGCCGCTGCACACGGCCGTACAGGAAGTGGCCGAGGAGTGCCTGCTGGAAACCCCGGAAGGTTGGCTGGGCGGGCGCTTCAACGACACCTGGCTGCCCATCCCCTACGCCGCCGCCCTGCACTACCGCGAAACACCCCACTTCGTGCTGGCTCCGGAGTCCGGTGCCGCACGCCCGGTGCATTGCGGCAAGCTGATGCTCCTGGAGCGCCCACGGGCCTATGTGCACCTGCCCACCGCTTCGCTACAGCTGATCTATGACATGCGCCTGCAAGTGCCCCGGGACGCCAAGAAACTCAGCTTGTTCCACGTTGACGAGCGGCTGGAGGGCGACCAACTGGTGGCGCGGCTCAACCGCAAACGCCCCGACCTGTACCTGATGCCATTGAAGGACGGCCAGCCACTGGCAGAGCTGTACACGCTGAAAAAGGATGAGCTGGTGCCGGCGAGTACGCGTGGGCTGTACCTGGCAGAAAGTTTTGCCCGGCAGGAAGGCTGGGTGGTGGCAGATGAACGGGTACGCTGGAAGGATTGGGTGAAGCAGCAGGGGTTGGTGGAAAGCAAGCCCGCAAGGGCGTCGCACTTGCAACGGTTTGGCGACAAGGCGCGAGCGCTGCTGGAGCGGGCGCGGACCTCGCTGAACAAGTGACATCCCGGGAGCTTTCGCCTGCTTGCTGGGGCGGGTAAACCCGCCCCAGCCGAGGGCCGCCGCAACGGCCCCAAGGTCAGATCAGTTCTTGCGAATTTTCTCGACAATCGCCGTGGTCGAGCTGTTCTCGACCAGCCCCAGCACCTTCACGGTGCCGCCATAGCCCTTGACGATATCAGCGCCAACCACTTGGTCGATGCCATAGTCTCCACCCTTGACCAACACATCCGGCTTGACCTGGCTCAGCAGGTTTTCCGGGGTGCCTTCCGGGAAACTGATCACCCAGTCCACCGCGCCCAAACCGGCCAGCACGGCCATACGCCGGTCAACGCTGTTGATCGGCCGGCCCGGCCCTTTCAGGCGGCTGACCGAAGCATCGTCGTTTACCGCAACGATCAGGCGATCACCCTGAGCCCGCGCCTGTTCCAGGTAGGTGACATGCCCGGCATGCAGGATGTCGAAGCAGCCATTGGTAAAGACGATCTTCTCGTTGTGCGCCCGCGCGTCATCAATGGCCAGCAGCAGTTGCTCAAGGCCCAGCACGCCGCGTTCGGAGCCTTCCTCACGCTGGATGGCCCGGCGCAGCTCAGGGGCGCTGATGGCAGCCGTACCCAGCTTGCCGACCACAATGCCCGCCGCCAGATTGGCCAGGGCCACCGCATGGGGCAGGTCCTCACCCGCGGCAATGGCTGCGGCAAGGGTGGAGATGACAGTATCGCCGGCACCGGTCACATCGAACACCTCGCGTGCCCGTGCAGGCAGGTGCAACGCAGGCTGACCAACGCGCAGCAGGGTCATGCCATGCTCGCCGCGTGTGACCAGCAGGGCGCCCAGGTCCAGGTCCTGCAGCAACTGCAAGCCCTTGGCGACCAGTTCGGCCTCATCGACGCAACGGCCAACGATGGTCTCGAACTCGCTGAGGTTCGGGGTAATCAGGCTGGCGCCACGGTAGATGGAAAAGTCCTTGCCCTTGGGGTCGGCCAGCACCGGAATGCCCTTGGCCCGCGCCGCCTGGATCAGGTTTTGGTGGTTCTTCAATGCACCTTTGCCGTAGTCGGACAGGACCAGCACCTTGACGCCTTCGAGCAGGCTGTCGACCTCCGCGCCCAGCGACAGTGGGTCGGTGGCGAACGGCTCTTCGAAATCGATACGCAGCAGCTGCTGGTGACGGCTCATGACCCGCAGCTTGACGATAGTCGGCTGGTGCGCGATGCGCTGGAATACCGAACGGACACCGGCAGCCTGCAGGCTGTTGGCCAGGCTGTCAGCAGCCTCATCCTGGCCGGTGACGCCGATCAGCGAAGCCGGCGCGCCCAGCGCAGCAATGTTCAAGGCAACGTTGGCCGCGCCGCCGGGGCGATCCTCGATTTGATCGACCTTGACCACCGGGACTGGCGCTTCAGGCGAAATACGCGAAGTACCGCCATGCCAGTAGCGGTCGAGCATGACATCGCCGACCACCAGTACCGGGGCTTGATCGAAACGCGGCATGGACAACTTCATGGGCAACCCATATGGAAATAATGAACAGGGGCAGGATATTAGCACAGGGTAGTCAATGGCTTTATGGCCAGATCATCCCTGGAAAATTCCCGTGACAATCGGGGCCATAACGGCCCCGATCAAGGAGGGTTCAGGTGATATCGGCCTTGGCCGGCTCATCCAGCCCCATGGCATGCAGACGGGCATAATGGCCATTAGCCGCAAGTAGCTCGGTGTGAGTACCGCGCTCGACCAAGCGGCCCTGGTCCATCACCAGGATCTGGTCAGCCTTCTCGATGGTCGACAGGCGATGGGCAATCACCAACGTGGTACGGCCTTGCATCACGTGGTCCAGGGCGGCCTGGATATGCCGCTCGGACTCGGTATCCAACGCCGAAGTCGCTTCGTCGAGGATCAGCAACGGCGCGTTTTTAAGCAGCGCACGGGCAATTGCCAGGCGCTGGCGCTGGCCCCCGGAAAGCAGTACACCGTTCTCACCCACTTCGGTATCGAAGCCCTTTGGCAGCCGGTCGACGAATTCCTTGGCATAGGCATCGGCCGCGGCGGCTTCGATGTCTGCGCGCGGCGCGCCGGCCAGATCGCCATACGCGATGTTGTTGGCCACGGTGTCGTTGAACAAGGTGACATGCTGGGTGACTTGCGAAACATGGCGACGCAGGTTGCGCAGGCGATAGTGCTCGATCTCCACGCCATCGAGCAGGATCTGCCCCTTGTCGTGGTGATAGAAGCGTGGAATCAGGGCCGCCAGGGTAGACTTGCCACTGCCGGAGCGGCCGACCAGGGCGATCATCTGCCCGGGCTCGGCGACAAAACTGATGTCGCTCAACACTTCACGCTCGGTACCCGGGTAAGTGAAGCTCAGGTTGCGCACTTCCAGGCGCCCTTCCACGCGTTCCTTCTCGACCGTACCAGTGTCCACTTCAGGCGCTTCGTCCAGCTGCTCGAAGATGCTTTCGGCACCTGCCAGGCCCTTCTGGATGGTCGAGCTGACTTCCGACAACTGGCGAATCGGCTTGGGCAGCAGGCCGGCAGCAGTGATATAAGCCACCAGGTCACCGGCAGTGGACTCACCGCGCAGGAACAGTACCAGGAACATCAGCGCAGCCATGGCGCTGTAGATCACCAGCTGAAGCATCGGCGTGTACAGCGAGCCGGTCTTGGTCATGCGCAGTTGCTTGTCGGTGTTGCTCTGGCTGGCCTGGCCGAATCGCTGCTGTTCGTAAGCCTCGCCACCGAAGCTACGGACCACGCGGTAACCCTGGATGGTTTCCGAGGCAACGTGGGTGACGTCGCCCATGGCTACCTGGATCTTCTTGCTCTGCTTGCGGAATTTCTTGCTGGCGATGCTGACCATAACCGCGATCACCGGCAAGATGGCGACCATCACCAGGGTCAGGTGCCAGTTCATCCAAAGCAGGTAGGCAAACAGGAACACCACGGTCAGGCCTTCGCGGATTACCACCTTGATGGCGTCGGTAGCGGCGCCGGTGACCATGGTCACATTGAAGGTAATGCGCGAAATCAGGTGCCCGGAGTTGTGGTTGTCGAAGTAGCGGTTGGGCAACACCAACAGCTTGTTGAACAACGCCACCCGCAGGTCATGCACCAGGCTCAGAGAGACCTTGGCCAGGAAGTAGTTGCCGAGGAACGAGCCCAGGCCCTGCCACGCAGCGATCAGGATGATCAGCAGCGGCACCGCCTGCAGCAATTGCAGGTCACGCAGGTAGGGGACGTTGGGGAACAATACCGCTTCGGGGTTGCTCAGCCCATCGACGAAGTACTTGAGAATGCCGGCCAGCATTGGCTGGGTCGAGGCAAAGATCACGAAACCGACAATGCTCAGCAGGAAAATGCCGACATAGGGTTTCACATAGCTCAACAGCCGGAAGTAGATCTTCAGGCTGGAGGTGTGCTCCGCTGGTCGCGGTGTTTCGGCCATTATCGAGCTCGCTGTTCAGGTTGAACCGGCAATTTTACCACAGGCGTCATTTTCGGCACGCCCCCATGGCAGCAACATGGCAAGGCCCACCGGCAGCCAGCTGATGAACCATTCGGCACGTGGCGTACCGGTGAGGCTGGCGGCATCGAACTGCATGGCCAGGGTCGAGTAGACCCAGAAGCCCAGCAGGACCTTGCCGAGCAGGGTGCCACGGGCGCGCACGATTTCGCCCAGCGTGAACAGCCACACCATTACCCACAGCAACATGCCGGGCAAGCCCATCTCAACGGCAACATGGGTGAACATGTTGTGGGTGTGATCGAAGTGCATGCCGACGGCGCTCACTTCGTAAGCAGCCCCCAGACCAAGACCAGTCCAAGGGTGCGCGGCTATCATCTGGACCACGGCATGGAAAATTTCCGGCCGGTAGGACGAGCCCCGTTGGGCGATAACGTCGTACACGGCCAAAAAGGCCAGGCCGGTGGCAAGCAGTGCCAGAACAGAGAACACCCGGCTGTGGCGGTCACGGAACCACAACGGCGCCATCACCACGGTAATCACCAGTGCCAGAACCGCACCACGGCTCTGGCTGAGCATGGCGAAGGCCCCCAGGCAAGCCAGTGCCGCCAGCCACAACACCTGCAAGCCACGCCGCCGAGGTGGCTCGTAGAGCATCAAGAGCACAGCCGAACCAATGACATAGGCCCCCAGGATGGGGTGGGATATTTCGCCGATACCCGCCAGCCTGAACAGCAGAGGCGCACGCTGCACCCCATAGAACTTGATGATGGAGACTAACGCAGCGATGGCCAGCAGCGCGCTGCCAAGCAGCAATAACTGACGAATGCGGGCTTGGCCAAGCTGGGCCAACAGCGGAAACGCCAGCAGGAACACCAGGATGTAGAGCAAGCGCTTGAGCTCGCGCATGGGCTCCTCGGCGGGCGACCATGCCAGGCTCAGGCCGCTCCAGGCCAACAGAAGCAGCACACTCCCCCACAGTGCCGGTTGCCGCCTCCAGGCTTGCACCAGCACACCTCGGGCCGACCAAGCCAATACCAGCGTTGGCAGCCATAAGAACAACACCAGACCTTGCTGATAAACCTTGTTGCTGGGTGCCAGGGCAATCGCCGCCAGGAACCAGACCAGGCCCAAACCTAACCACGCTTGTGCCCAGTTTTTTTGATACAACATCCTTTCCCCCGATGAATCAGAAACACCATCCATGGTGCTACAGCATTATTTTCGGCATTATTGCCGGTCATTTTGATCGCCAGACGACAAGGCTCTATTCATGCAATGCTCCCGGCTCACCCAGGTCGACTTCGATCAGCTGACACTCGGCGCACAGGTGCTTGAGGCAGACAGCCATGGCGCCAAAGTCTACCTGCTCACAGATGGAAATTTCCTCAAGGTTTTTCGTAGGAAGCGGCTGATTTCATCTGCACTGCTACGTCCTTACTCGCAGCGTTTCGTCGATAACGCCGCGCGCCTGGCGCAACTGGGCATCCCTACCCTCGAAGTGATCAGCCAGCACAAGCTCGACCTGCCGGGCCGCACTGCGGTGCTGTATCGCCCGCTACCTGGGCGGACGCTGCTGCAGATGTCGCGCGATGACGGCTTCAGCTGGGACACGTACCTGCCACGCCTGATCGAACTGATCCGCCAGTTGCACCGCAGCGGCGTTTATTTCCGCTCGCTGCACTTGGGCAACGTGGTGGTCACCCCCGACCAGCGTCTGGGCTTGATCGACGTGGCCGACATGCGCTTTCTGCGCCCGCCACTGTCAGCCCGCATGATTCGACGCAATGTGCAGCACATGGTGCGCTATATCGAGCGGGAAAACCTGGGCGACCGGTTCCCCCTTGCCGCCTTCGAGGCAGCCTTGCTGACACGCTGAGCGTCAACTGCGCAACAGGCTCTGCGAGCCGCTGCAGAACGCCTGCCAGGCCTGCTCCGGTGCCAGTGCCTGGCGCTGCTTCGCGGCGATCGTCGATGCACTGAGCACCGCACAGCGCTCGATCGCCTCAGCCCAGGCGCTTTCGTCGGCAACCGGCAGGTAGCCACCCGTGTCGCGCAACTGCTCGCGGAACACCTCCAGGTCGCTGCACACCACCGGTACGTCGGCCATCACCGCCTCTTGCACCACAAGCCCCAGGCCTTCGGAACGCGAAGGTACCAATAGCCAGTCGAATGCCCGATACAGCTGCTGCAGGTCTTCGCGGTGACCGCGCAGATGAACGCGCTCGGCCAGGCCCAACGCGTCGATACGCTGCTGCAGCACGGCATGCTGCGGCCCCTCGCCAATGATCGCCAGCTGCAAGCCCGGTTGCCGTGCACTGGCCCTGGCGAATGCCTCGATCAGCATTTCGAAGCCTTTGCTCTCTACCAATCGCCCTACCGCACCCAGCATCACCTCGGCGCCCTGAGGCAACTTCAGCGCCTGCCTGGCCTGGTCCCGGTTCAGCAAAGGCTCGACGAATGCAAGCGGGTCGAGCGCCATGCGCAGCGTCTGCACCGGCCTGCCCAGGTCACGCTCCAGCGACTCGGCCAACGTCTGTGATACCGCCGCGATACTCAGACGCTCGGACGGAAAACTCTGCAACAAGCGGATATCGCTGGCATGCAGACGCGTCTTGCCATGGAACAGGACCTTGGCACGTACGTGCCCGATGCGCTGCAACAACGGCAGCACCAACCGGGCGACGCCAATACCATCGAGCAGCACCACTTCTGCCCCGGCCTCGGCCAATGCCTTGCGCAAGCGCATACGCAGCCACGGGCGCAGCAAGCGCCACAAGTGCCGCCCTTTGAGCGCACGTGAGGGCATATGCCATTCCCGGGTCGAACCGAGCCCACAGCAGAGCCCGCTCCCCAGCAGCAGCCAGTTACTGATCCGGGCATCGGCACCCGCGTTCGACAAGACCTGCCGGTGCACCTTGTGGATGGACATGTACGGCGTTCCACCCGCCCACATCATATTGACGATGTTCATGGGCCCTCTCCCGCTCAAGTCAGGTGGGACAGCGACTTCATTGAACAAAAATGGTGATTCCCATGCCGATCAAGGCCCCCGCAACCAGCGTCAATGCCAGCTTCAACCGATCACGCTGACGACGCTTGGCCTTACGCTCCACTTCAATGGGCAAGGTCACGTGATTGCCGAATCCAGTGTGCAATACTGCGTCACCCTCCAAGGTGACCGCTGTCAGATTTAACTCAGCGTAGCGGCGGGAAAGCGCCTTTTCTCCAGCATAGGCGGCAAATGGCGCACAGCGCTGGTAATCGCTCAATCGGCGCAGCCCAGGGTTGAGCGAGAACGCCTGCCACTCGGCCTTGTCGGACAGCAGCGGATAGCACGGCACCCCAGCGATCACCTGGCGATCGCCCAAGTGGATGTACGGGCTGTGGATGGCCAGGTCGTGGGCATGGCTGCGCAACCACACCTGCAAGATGTTGGGACTGACATCCAGGATGGCCTGCGAGTCTTCGACAAAGCCTTGGCGATAGAATTGCCAGTCGTCTTCGCAGTGAAAAATGTACGGCGTCTTGACCTGGCTGTAAGCCAGGTCGATAGACGGCAACTGGCCAAGTTTGGGCCGGTTGACGAACACCTTGCAGTACGGCTTCCAGTGCGCCGGCACAGCGGCATGCACAGCATCGTCGCCAGAGTCTTCGGTGATGAATACCTCGCGAATGGGCGCGGTGTTGTAGCGATCGAAACTCTCAAGGGTGTCTTTGAGCAGATCGAACCGCCCACAACTGGTCACGACAAGCGTGACGTCACTCTCATTTGAAAAGCGCACCGGATTCCCTCCGCATTACGACTGTCGGCCTTCAACAACCCGCTCCTGGGCGTGAAAGCTCTTATTTAGATGCCCAGCTTCAGACGCAGCCGCTGCCACGCAGACAGTGGCGGATGGGGCCTGAGCGCAGGGCGCATGTGGTCGACGATGCTACGTCCAACTGCGCCGAAACTAAAACGGGAAACCGCCAGATGGCGGCCATTTTCTGCAATCTGCCGTGCTAGCTCGGGGTTGGCGCGCAAGCGACGGAGTTTTTCCTGAAGGGTCGGGATGTTGTCATAGAACACCACGTTGTGCATGTCTTGCAGGCCCAGCGCACGGTTCTCTTCCTCGCCCTGGTCGTATGCCAGCAACACACAGCCACAGGCCATGGCTTCGAAGTTCTTGATCATGTACTCGCCCATGCCGACATCGGCACTGACGAAGAAACGAATACGGTTGAGCGTGTTGCAGTAGTCCTCACCCGACTTGGTACGGGTTACCAGCAGGTTCTCGACCTGCCCCAACTCGTCCAGCAGTGCCTTGCGGCCACTGTAGGCCACGCTGTTGACGCTGCCGACAAAGGCCAGTTCGATATCACGCTCTCGCCCTTGGTCGGCCAGCAACTGCTCGTCATAGCCCTTGGGCACGAACACCGCGTCAAAACCTTCCTGGCGCAAGCGCTCGCTGACCATGTAGCCGGAGCTGATCACCCGTGCCCATGGCAACTGACGGTAATGAGCGCTGAACTTGCCGGTGTACTTGCACGGGATGTAGTTCTGGTAGGCGTCGTGCTCGAGAATCACCAGGTTCGGCACAGTGCGGATGAAGGCCACCTGACGGATCTCCTGCTTGAAACGCAGGAAGAACACGATGCGGTCATAACGCTCGACCTGCACTTCACGCTTGAAGTAACGGCGCAGGTTGCGCTGATCCTGGCTGGTCAGCCAGCGCAGGTCGCACTCGCAGTTGGCCGCGACGCCATCGTACAGGCGGTCAAGAATCGCCCGCTGTTCCTTCTGCACCAGAAATAGGACTTTCATTGCTTTCCTTGGGCGCTCTGCGCCTTCGCGGTCAACCATGGGGCGTGCTTACAGCTCACGCCGCCAGAACAGTTCGTGTCGGCGCACGGCCTTGCGGAAGAATTCGTTCTCCCCATAAGGCGATGGCTGTCGCCCGGCAAGCCAGCGTTGCAGCAGACGGCGCAGGCGGCGCTTGAACGGTGCCGGCGGCTGCAGGTCGTGCATCATGCCCAGGGCCATGGCCTTGTCGCGCTGGGTCGCGCAGTCCAGCACCAGGCTGCAGGGCGCCCAGGCCTGGGCAGCGCTCAATTGCGGCGGCAAAGCCACGCCATCGCCACTGTCGCCCATCGGCCAGCGGTCGTTATCGTGCAGGTGGTTGGCGTAGCACAGCAAGGTTTGTGGCTGCCAGGCCATACCTTGCAAGGCTTCCAGCACCGCCGCCTGAGCGCAGATATGGTCCGGATGGGGGTCTAGCTGCGGGTGCGGCATCACCAGCACCTCTGGCTTGGCCCGTTCCAGCAAGGCTCGCAGGTCGGCCAGCAGGTTGTGCCAGGTGGGTGCGCCATCACGGTCGCCCGGTAACGGGAACGGGTTGAACTGGCGGAACACGCGGATATCGGCCAGGTCGGCTTCACGTGAGGCCGCTGGCTGGTCGGGGGCGGCCTGCATGGCAGGCAGCTGCAGGCAAAAGTAGCCCAGCTGTATGCAATGCGACTCCGGCACCCCGGCCCAACGCGGCACGGCGATGCTGTCCCAGGCACGCAGGCGCCCCTTCAACCGCGCGGCCTCGGCCTTTGCCAGGCCCATCTGCTGGTAGTGCTCGGCCTCTATCTCACCGGCGGTCAGGGTCACCACCCAGCTTTCGTCGGCCTGGCTGTACAAACCATACGCGGCCAACTCGGCGTCGTCGGCATGTGGCGCGATCACCATCACTCGGCGCCGCTGCAGCTCGACCGAGGGGGTTATCCACAGACGCAGCTGACCCTGCAGCCGGCAATGCCGGCCGCGCAGTCGCAACGTACCGGCCTGCAGTGGCGCAGCAAGGCCGGTCAGGTTAAGGAAGCGCACCCCATCGACGCCACGCTCGAACGTTTGCCGATCGGCCTGTTCGCCAGCCAGCAGCTCGACCCGAGGGTCGAGAAAGCGCCCCAACCAGCTGCTCTTTAGCCGCAGCTCAAGCACCAGGGTTTCGTTGCCCTGCAACGTGCAATCAGCCTTGAGCCAGCCATCGTGCAGGCTGGCAGGAACCTGCCGCACCTGATCGCCGAAGTCGTAGGCATAGTCCTCACCCGGTGCGTAGAACAGGTGGTCGGCAAACCAGGCCTCATGGGCAGCCCAGAGCAGCGGCAACAACAGCAGTGGCAACCACCACCAGCTGAATACACCGAGGGCGACCAGCGCAACCAGGCCCGCCAGCAGCCCTAGGCGTTTGTTGCGCCGGTGGCGCTTGAGCAACTGCTGCTTGCGGCTCACGCTTGATACACCGGCACAGGGTTGCACCAGCGGTCCTTGTACTCACGATCAGCACGGCCGAACGAGAACCGCAGCGGCTTGTTGCGCGCCCGGGCATCTTCCCAGGCGGCCTGGGTATTAAGGAAGCTCAGCACGCTGCCTGGGCTGAAGGCCTTGGTTTCAGGGTCGACGCCGCCATTGATGTACTCGACGCTAATCCATTCCGGTGCTTCGACGCGGTACACCAGCTGGATGGCAATCGGTTTACCGTCCAGCAGCAGCACCGAGCCGATCAGCAGCTCGCGCAAGCGGTCCAGCACATCGGCCATACGCTCGGCACCGGTGGCAGGGAACCCCCAGCGGCGCAGGAACAGGTCGCAGTACATGCTGGCGATTTCCTGAGCACTGAAGTCGCTGATCGGGCGTACCACACCACCCGCTTCTTCCAACAGGCGAAGTTCACGGCGCTGGTTGTAGCGGAACTTCTTCGACAGGTCTTCAGGCGCCCGGGCCATGGCCAACTGCTCCTTCTGCGCCTTCAGGCCGCTGAAGCGGCCCTGGTTCAGTTCGGACAGGTAACGCATTGTATGGCGCAACGGCGCAGCGGCATCAGACGCCGCCGGCAGAATGATCTCGGCATTACCGAGGTCGAACAGGGCCTTCTTGCCAGCACGCTTCAGCACGTCCTTGGACAGCGCCAGATGACGCCCCCAGGCCGGGATGGCGGCTTTCAGCTCGCCAGCCTGGTGCCAGCCCAGGTAACGCACCGGGATCTGTGCCAGGTCCGCCAGTTGCTCGACCACCAGCGGATGGGTGGCAACACTGCCGCCAAAGCGCGCCCACGCCTGGGCATAAGCCTTGGCATCGATAGCTTGCCAACCGCGTTCGCGGAAGGCCTGGATACGATTGAGCATCAGGCCTGCCCCACCAACGCGCGCACCTGTGAGAGTTGCCAGAAGGCCTCGCGCACCGCCTGGTCAGAGAAACGCTCACGCAGGCGCTGCAGCATGTGCCTGGCACAGGCCTGGCGCTGCTCAGCGTCCAGTACGGCCATGTGCTTCAGGCCCTGAGCCAGCTGCGCGGCGTCGCCCAGCGGGAACAGCACGCCAACGCCCTCGACCACTTCGCGGGCACCGCCACAGGCCGTGGCCAACACCGGTACACCGGCAACCATCGCTTCGAGCAGGACCATGCCGAACGGCTCGTGATCGGAACTCAACGCGAACACGTCGAACGCCTGGAAATAACGGCGCGCATCCGGTACCTGGCCAAGAAAGTCGACTTGCCCGGCAATACCAAGTTCGGCGGCCAACGCCTTGAGCTTGGCCTCCAGGCGCCCCTTGCCGAGGATTGCCAGGCGGGCGCCAGCCGGCAGCCCCGGCAATGCCTGGGCAAAACCGCGCAACAGGGTGGCCTGATCCTTATCAGGGTGCAGGCGCCCGACATTGCCGACGATCCACGCCTGAGCATCCAGGCCCAAGGCCTGGCGTGCGTCAGCGCGCGGCACCAGGGCTGCTTGCAGGGCGTCGATGTCGATGCGGTTGTAAAGGGTCTGGATGCGTTCGGCCGGCCACTGCGGCAAGCAACGGCGCATATCGTCACGTACCGCGTCCGAAACACCCAGCAGGCTCAGACGCTTGCCGAACAGGTTCGCGAACAGGCGGCGGCCTTTGCGCTGGTAGTCGCCAAAGGCATGGTGCACACCAATCACCGGCAGGCCGGTCCCCAGCAGGGCAACGTAGATCGGCTTGAAGCGATGGGCGATGCAGAAAGCGAAATTGCGCTCGGCCGCAATGCGCCGCAATGCGCGGATGGCGCCGAGTTTCAGGCCACGCACGGCCTTGGAGCTGAACTCAAGGAACAGCACCTCGTCCGACGCACAGCCAGCCGCCACCTGCGCGTCGGCGGCGCCGGTGAGGAACACCGTAGTCACCCGGTACCCACGCCCCTGAAACAGGCTGGCGTACTGACGGGCGCAGTCCAGGAACGGCCCGTCATAGCCATGGCAGAACTGCAGGATGCGCGGTTCAGAGCGGCTGGTCATACGGGGCCGCGCCGTCCTTCACAACCAGGATGTCTTCCATGATCAGGTACTGCAGGTCCGAGCCGAAGAACATGTTCAGGGCATCGGTCGGCGAGCAGATCATCGGTTCACCACGACGGTTCAGCGAGGTGTTCAGCGACACGCCGTTGCCCGTCAGGTCTTCCAGTGCCTTCATCATGTCGTAGTAGCGCGGGTTGTACTCGCGCTTGAGCACCTGGGCACGCGAAGTGCCGTCCTCGTGCACCACTTCCGGCACGCGGGTTTTCCACTCTTCAGCAACTTCGAAGGTGAAGGTCATGAACGGCGCGGGATGGTCGACCTTGATCATCTGCGGGGCGACAGTGTCGAGCATCGACGGGCAGAAAGGTCTCCAGCGTTCGCGGAACTTGATCTGGTGGTTGATGCGGTCAGCCACGCCTTCCACGCTTGGGCAGCCGATGATCGATCGGCCACCCAGGGCACGCGGCCCGAACTCCATGCGGCCCTGGAACCAGGCAACCGGGTTGCCATCGACCATGATCTGGGCGATCTGCTGCGGCATGTTCTCGAGTTTGCGCCACTTTGGCTGGTTCGGGTGACGGGCGCAGGCGGCGATCACGTCTTCGTTGGAGTACGACGGGCCGAGGTAGACGTGTTCCATCTTCTCGACCGGAACGCCACGGGCGTGGGACACATAGGCAGCGGCGCCAACGGCAGTCCCGGCGTCGCCGGAAGCCGGCTGAACGAACAGCTCTTTCACGTCCGGACGGGCGATGATCTTCTGGTTGAGCTTGACGTTCAGCGCACAGCCGCCGGCGAAGGCCAGCTTGCCGGTTTCACGCAGGGTGTCGCCCAGGTAATGGTCGATCATCTGCAGCGCCAGTTTCTCGAACAGCGCCTGCATGCTGGCGGCGTAATGGATGTACGGCTCGTCGGCGATGTCGCCTTCGCGCTTGGGGCCCAGCCATTCGATCAGCTTTGGCGAGAAGTAGAAGCCCTTGCCCTTCTCTTTGTAACGGCGCAGGCCGATAACGTTGGCGTACTCGGTGTTGATGACCAACTCGCCGTTTTCGAAGCTGGCCAGACGCGAGAAATCATACTTGCTGGCGTCGCCATACGGCGCCATGCCCATTACCTTGAACTCGCCATCGAGCATTTCGAAGCCCAGGAACTCGGTGATGGCACCGTAAAGGCCACCCAGCGAGTCCGGGTCGAAGAATTCCTTGATCTTGTGGATCTTGCCGTTTTCGCCGTAGCCAAAGAAGGTGGTGGCGTACTCGCCCTTGCCGTCAATGCCGAGGATTGCGGTTTTTTCCTTGAAGCCCGAGCAATGATAAGCACTGGAAGCGTGGGCCAGGTGGTGCTCGACCGGCTCGATCTTGACCTTTTTCGGGTCGAAGCCCAGTTGCTCCAGGCACCAGACGATCTTCTTGCGATAGCGCTTGTAGCGACGGTTGCCCATCAGGATGGCATCGAGCGCACGATCCGGGGCGTACCAATAGCGCTTGGCATAGTGCCACCGCGCCTTGCCGAACAGGCTGATCGGGGCGAACGGGATGGCTACCACGTCGACGTCGGACGGCTTGATGCCTGCCTGTTCCAGGCAGAACTTCGCCGACTCGTAGGGCATGCGGTTCTTCGCATGCTTGTCACGCACGAAGCGCTCTTCTTCGGCGGCGGCAATCAGCTTGCCGTCAATGTACAGGGCCGCGGAAGGGTCATGGCTAAGGGCGCCGGACAGGCCAAGAATCGTCAATGCCAAGGGATTAGCCTCTTCATTCGGTAAAAATGCGCCAGCGGCCTCTTGGGCGGATGGCGGCTAAAGGGCGGGATTATAACGCAAACATTGGAGGCACACCGCCCCCTTGTAGGAGCGGGTTCACCCGCGAAGCAGGCAACGCGGTGGATGGCACCGGCGTCGCCGGTGTTCGCGGGTAAACCCGCGCCTACAGGTTTACTCGGCGATCAGCCAGTCCATGCGGTAACTGCCGGCGGTCTGTGCCAGCTCTTTGGCCAGCCATGGCAGCAGCTCCTTAAGTTCATCCTCCAGCCCCCACGGCGGGTTGGCGATGGCCAGGCCAGAGCCGTTCAGCCCCTGAGGGCTGTCCTGGTGATGCACATACAGCTCAACCCGCAACAGTTTCGGCGCGCCAGTGCTGGTCAGGTCCTGGTAATAGCGGGTCAGCGAACGCTGGTCTTTGATCGGGTACCAGATGGCCACAACCGTCTGGCGCATGCGGCCGATCGCCTCTTTCATGGCAGTGGTGCAGCGCTTGAGCTCATCGGCCTGCTCGAACGGCGGGTCGATCAGCATGATCGCGCGCTTTTCCTGCACCGGCAGCAAGGCCCGCGGCACATGCCAGCCTTCACCCAGGTGCACGGTCACGCGCGGGTCTTTTTTCATGTTTTCTTTAAGGAGCGGCCCGTCTTCGGGGTGCTTCTCGTTGAGCAGGGCGCGGTCCTGCTGGCGCATCAGGCGACGGGCCAGTTCGGGCGACCCCGGGTAGTAGCGCAGCTCGCCATCGGCATTCAGGCGCTTGATGATGCGCAGGTAGTCGTCGGCCATGGCCGGCAGGTCATCGCGATTCCACAGGCGGGCTACGCCTTCCAGGTACTCGCCGGTACGGCTTGCCTGATCGCCCTGCAGGTCGTACAGGCCGAGCCCTGCGTGGGTATCGATATAGGCGAACGGCTGCTCCTTGCGCGACATCAGGGCGATGAGGCGGGTCAGCACGATGTGTTTGAGGACGTCGGCGTGGTTGCCGGCGTGGAAGGCGTGACGATAGTTCATGGCAACTCCTGCGAAGGCGGCAAGTTTACCTTGCCTTGCAGGCGGAGTCAGGCCTGGCTGCTGATTGGCGGCACCCGCAAAGCAGGCACCGCCAATTCAACGGGTGTTACTTGTCGGCGTGATACGCCGCATCAGCTGCTTCGAAGCGCTTGACCATCGCCTGCGAAGGGCTGCCCAGCTTGCTCACCAGAACAATGGCGATGCTGGCGAACAGGAAGCCCGGGATGATTTCGTACAACCCGAGGGTGTCGAAGTTCTTCCACAGGATCACCGTCAGCGCACCCACCACGATACCAGCCAGCGCACCGTTACGGGTCATGCCTTTCCACAGCACCGAAATCAGCACCACCGGGCCGAAGGCGGCACCGAAGCCGGCCCAGGCATAGGCCACCAGGCCCAGCACGCGGTTTTCCGGGTTGGAGGCCATGGCGATGGCGATCAGGGCCACGGCCAGCACCATCAGACGGCCGACCCACACCAGTTCGACCTGCGAAGCATTCTTGCGCAGGAAGGCTTTGTAGAAGTCTTCGGTCAGGGCGCTGGAGCACACCAGCAGCTGGCAGCTCAGGGTACTCATGACTGCGGCCAGGATGGCCGACAGCAGGACACCCGCAATCCATGGGTTGAACAGGATCTTGGCCAGCTCGATGAACACACGTTCGTGGTTCTCGCTAACCGGGCCTGCCAGTTCAGGATGAGCCGAGAAGTAGGCGATGCCGAAGAAGCCAACGGCGCAGGTACCCGCCAGGCACAGGATCATCCAGGTCATGGAAATGCGGCGCGCCTTGGCGATGGACTTCACCGAATCAGCGGCCATGAAGCGCGCCAGGATATGCGGCTGGCCGAAGTAACCCAGGCCCCAGCCCATCAGCGAGATGATGCCGATGAAGGTGGCACCCTTGAGCATGTCGAAGTTCGCCGGGTTCACCGCCTCGATAGCGGCGAAGGTCTGGTCGAAGCCACCGGTGGAGATCAGCACGATTACCGGGGTCAGGATCAGCGCGAAGATCATCAGCGAAGCCTGTACGGTATCGGTCCAGCTCACCGCCAGGAAGCCACCCACGAAGGTGTAGGCGATGGTCGCCGCTGCACCAGCCCACAAAGCGGTTTCGTACGACATGCCGAAGGTGCTCTCGAACAGACGGGCACCGGCCACGATGCCGGAGGCACAGTAGATGGTGAAGAACACCAGGATGACGATGGCGGAAATGATACGCAGCAGCCCGGTATTGTCTTCGAAACGGCTGGAGAAGTAGTCCGGCAGGGTCAGCGCGTCACCGTTGTGCTCGGTCTGCACGCGCAGCCGGCCGGCCACGAACAGCCAGTTCAGGTAGGCACCCACCGTCAGACCGATGGCGATCCAGGCCTCGGACAGGCCCGCGAAGTAGATGGCACCGGGCAGGCCCATCAGCAGCCAGCCACTCATGTCGGAGGCACCGGCAGACAGCGCGGTAACCACGCTACCGAGGCTGCGACCGCCCAGAATGTAATCGGAAAGGTTGTTGGTAGCGCGATAGGCGGCGAAGCCGATCAGCACCATTGCTGCGATGTAGATCACGAAGGTGATCGTTAGTGGATTGCCCATGCGTGTGCCCTGGCGTTTGTTTTTATCATGCGCAACCACAGCGATGGCGGTTGCACCCAGGCGGCGAATGCTATGCAACAACGCAAAGAAGGTGCAACCATTTTTCTTTTGCAAGTTGCACCTACCCGTGCATTTTCCGACAAAGCCCGCTTCTTGCTCCTTTCAGGAGCAAAAAACCGAGTTTTCAGAATAAATCGCACCGAAAACGCCCCTTTTCAGGGTATGGGAATAGCTGTCGGACGAGTTGCACCTTCCACACGAAAAATTAGGGTTGCACCTGGTTGCACCCGAATTGTCCTACAGATACTCTTGACGCCAGCTTAGGCCACAACCGTGGCAATAACGAGGATAAGAAATGGCGACTACCACCCTTGGGGTCAAACTCGACGACCCGACCCGTGAGCGACTCAAAGCAGCTGCGCAGTCCATTGACCGCACGCCGCACTGGTTGATCAAGCAAGCGATCTTCAACTATCTGGAGAAGCTCGAGGGTGGCGCCACCCTGACCGAACTCAACGGTCATGTCAGCAACCTGGCCGACGATGCCGGTGAAGTCCAGGCCGACCACAGCCACCAGTGCTTCCTCGAATTTGCCGAAAGCATCTTGCCGCAGTCGGTACTGCGCTCGGCGATCACCGCGGCCTACCGCCGACCGGAGCAGGAAGTGGTGCCGATGCTGCTGGAGCAGGCGCGCCTGAGCGCGCCACTGGCCGAAGCCACCAACAAGCTGGCCGCGGGCATTGCCGAAAAGCTGCGCAATCAGAAAAGCGCCGGCGGCCGTGCCGGTATTGTCCAGGGCCTGCTGCAGGAATTCTCGCTGTCGTCTCAGGAAGGCGTGGCGCTGATGTGCCTGGCCGAAGCCCTGCTGCGTATCCCCGACAAAGGTACCCGTGATGCGCTGATCCGCGACAAGATCAGTACCGGCAACTGGCAGCCGCACCTGGGCAACAGCCCGTCACTGTTCGTCAACGCCGCCACCTGGGGGCTGCTGCTGACCGGCAAGCTGGTCAGCACCCATAACGAGACCGGCCTCACTTCCTCGCTCACCCGCATCATCGGCAAGAGCGGCGAACCGATGATCCGCAAGGGCGTCGACATGGCCATGCGCCTGATGGGTGAGCAGTTCGTCACCGGCGAGACCATTGCCGAAGCCCTGGCCAACGCCAGCCGTTTCGAGGCCAAAGGCTTCCGTTACTCCTACGACATGCTCGGCGAAGCCGCACTGACCGAGCACGACGCGCAGAAGTACCTGGCGTCCTACGAGCAAGCCATCCACTCGATCGGCAAGGCCTCGCATGGCCGTGGCATCTATGAAGGCCCAGGTATCTCGATCAAGCTGTCGGCACTGCACCCGCGCTACAACCGCGCCCAGTACGAGCGCGTGATGGAAGAGCTGTACCCGCGCCTGCTGTCGCTGACCCTGCTGGCCAAGCAGTACGACATCGGCCTTAACATCGACGCCGAAGAAGCCGACCGCCTGGAGCTTTCGCTGGACCTGCTCGAACGCCTGTGCTTCGAGCCATCCCTGGCTGGCTGGAACGGCATCGGCTTCGTTATCCAGGCCTACCAGAAGCGCTGCCCGTACGTGATCGACTACGTCATCGATCTGGCCAAGCGCAGCCGCCACCGCCTGATGATCCGCCTGGTAAAAGGCGCCTACTGGGACAGCGAGATCAAGCGTGCCCAGGTCGAAGGCCTGGAAGGCTACCCGGTCTATACCCGCAAGGTGTACACCGACGTGTCCTACGTCGCCTGCGCCCGCAAGCTGCTGGCCGTGCCAGAAGCCATCTACCCGCAGTTCGCCACCCACAACGCCCACACCCTGTCGGCCATCTACCACATTGCCGGGCAGAACTATTACCCGGGCCAGTACGAGTTCCAGTGCCTGCACGGCATGGGCGAGCCGCTGTACGAGCAAGTGGTCGGCAAGATTGCCGATGGCAAGCTGAACCGCCCGTGCCGCGTGTATGCACCGGTCGGCACCCATGAAACGCTGCTGGCCTACCTGGTGCGCCGCCTGCTGGAAAACGGCGCCAACACCTCGTTCGTCAACCGCATCGCCGACCACTCGATTTCCATCCAGGAACTGGTCGCCGACCCGGTGGCCAGCATCGAGCGCATGGGTACCCAGGAAGGCAGTATCGGCCTGCCGCACCCACGCATTCCCCTGCCGCGCGACCTGTATGGCACCGAACGGGCCAACTCGGCCGGTATCGACATGGCCAACGAACACCGCCTGGCATCGCTGTCCTGCGCCATGCTGGCCACCGCTCACAATGACTGGAAGGCTGCCCCGCTACTGGCCTGCGCCGCCAGCGAGAGCGCTGCCGCACCGGTGCTGAACCCGGCTGACCACCGCGACGTCGTCGGCCATGTGCAGGAGGCCACCGTTGCCGACGTGGACAACGCCATCCAGTGCGCACTGAACGCCGCACCGATCTGGCAGGCCACCCCACCAGCCGAGCGTGCTGCCATTCTGGAGCGCACCGCCGACCTGATGGAGGCCGAGATCCAGCCGCTGATGGGCCTGCTCATCCGCGAGGCCGGCAAGACGTTCGCCAACGCCATTGCCGAAGTGCGTGAAGCCGTGGACTTCCTGCGCTACTACGCGGTGCAGGCACGTAACGACTTCAGCAACGACGCCCACCGCCCACTGGGCCCTGTGGTGTGCATCAGCCCATGGAACTTCCCGCTGGCGATCTTCACCGGCCAGGTGGCCGCAGCCCTGGCTGCCGGCAACCCGGTACTGGCCAAGCCTGCCGAGCAAACCCCACTGATCGCCGCCCAGGCCGTGCGCCTGCTGCTGGAAGCTGGCATCCCAGAAGGCGTGCTGCAGCTGCTGCCTGGCCGCGGTGAAACCGTCGGAGCCGGCCTGGTCGGGGACGAACGCGTCAAAGGTGTGATGTTCACCGGCTCCACTGAAGTGGCCCGCCTGCTGCAGCGCAACGTCGCTGGCCGTCTGGACAACCAGGGCCGCCCGATCCCGCTGATCGCCGAAACCGGCGGCCAGAACGCGATGATCGTCGACTCCTCGGCACTGACTGAACAGGTCGTGATCGACGTGGTGTCCTCGGCCTTCGACAGTGCCGGCCAGCGTTGCTCGGCCCTGCGCGTACTGTGCTTGCAGGAAGACTCCGCCGACCGCGTAATCGAGATGCTCAAGGGCGCCATGGCTGAAAGCCGCCTGGGCTGCCCGGACCGCCTGGCCGTGGACATCGGCCCGGTGATCGATGCCGAAGCCAAGGCTGGCATCGAGAAGCACATCCAGGGCATGCGCGAGAAAGGCCGCCCGGTCTACCAAGTCGCTATTGCCGATGCTGCCGAGATCAAGCGTGGCACCTTCGTCATGCCAACCCTGATCGAGCTGGACAGCTTCGACGAGCTGAAGCGCGAAATCTTCGGCCCCGTGCTGCACGTGGTGCGCTACAACCGCCGCAATCTGGACCAGCTGATCGAGCAGATCAACAACTCTGGCTACGGCCTGACCCTCGGCGTGCACACCCGTATCGACGAGACCATCGCCAAGGTGGTGGAAACCGCCAACGCCGGCAACATGTACGTCAACCGCAACATTGTGGGTGCAGTGGTGGGCGTGCAGCCGTTCGGTGGTGAAGGCCTGTCGGGTACCGGCCCGAAAGCCGGCGGCCCGCTGTACCTCTACCGCCTGCTGTCGACCCGCCCGGCCGACGCCATCGGCCGCCACTTCCAGCAGCAGGACGGCGAAGGCAAGCCGGATCGCACCCTGCACGAACAGCTGGTCAAACCTCTGCACGGCCTGAAGGCCTGGGCCGAGAACAACCAGCTGGCCGACCTGGCCGCGCTGTGCAGCCAGTTCGCCAGCCAGTCGCAGAGCGGCATCGCCCGCCTGCTGCCTGGCCCGACCGGCGAGCGCAACAGCTACACCATTCTGCCGCGTGAGCACGTGCTGTGCCTGGCCGACAACGAAACCGACCTGCTGGCGCAGTTCGCCGCAGTACTGGCCGTTGGCAGCTCGGCGGTGTGGGTTGACGGTGAGCCGGGCAAGGCCCTGCGCGCCCGCCTGCCGCGTGAGCTGCAGGCCAAGGTGAAGCTGGTCGCGGACTGGAACAAGGATGAAGTAGCGTTCGACGCCGTGATCCACCATGGCGACTCGGACCAACTGCGCGGCGTATGCCAGCAGGTGGCCAAGCGAGCCGGGGCGATCGTTGGGGTGCACGGGCTGTCCAGCGGTGATCACCAGATTGCGCTGGAGCGCCTGGTCATCGAGCGCGCGGTGAGCGTGAACACTGCAGCGGCAGGCGGTAACGCCAGCCTGATGACCATTGGCTAATGGCTGAGGGTTGTTGAAGAAGAAGGAGAGCCTCGGCTCTCCTTTTTTATGCGTACATGTCCTGAAGCAGGGGCTGGACTAACAGGTGCTCACCAGAACGTGGTCATGCCAACGGTGACTTGGGTGTCTTCTGTTGTTACCGTTTATCCCCTGGAATTTCTCGGCTGCCTGGGCCGGTCCTTTCGCGGGTAAACCCGCTCCTACACCGGATCAGTGGCGGACACAGGTCGGTGGATGGACACAGGCCGTCGTGTAGGAGCGGGTTCACCCGCGAAGAGGCCGGACCTGCCGGCCAGTTTCTACCCGTCGTTCACCGTTGCCGCCACCACCGTATTCGCGGGTAAACCCGCGAATACACCGGATCAGTGCCGGACACAGGTCGGGGGTTGGACACAGGCCGCTGTAGGGTTTACCCGCGAAAGGACCCGTCCAGACAGACATATAAAATAGCCTTGCAGGAGGCTTCTACCCCAGCATCGTATTGTCTTCAAGGAAAGCGGAAGCGCGGTGTGGATCGGGGACTATCCGGAGCTCCCCTCCGACAGAGCTTCGGCCAAAAATTGCTCAAACCATTGGTGAAAGCGCAATCAAAGCAAACAGCTGTGCTGCCATAAGCGCAATACCCAGCAGCATCCAAAGCCAATTGGCCAGCGTGAACCGGCTGTTGGCCTTCCCTTCTTTGTCACCCGCACAGAAATTGATGCCCTTCTGCATGAACACCAGAATGATCAGCCAAGCTGCCTGAATGGCTAAGCCCGCAAAATAGGCCGGCCACAGCTGGCCTTCCAACACGACGCTGGCAACCACCCAGACAACGCAAAAACCGTAATAGCCCAGCGTGAGCCCCAGGATGGACCACGGATAGGTTTTACCTGAGTCGCGAATATGGTCATTTACCCTTCTCAATAATGGATAGATGAAGAACACTGCAAAAGCGCTTCGCCAGAACGGACTTACGCGCTCTCCCGTTTTCTCTCTATGCAGACTCCAACTTTGATAGAAGCAGTAAACCCAGTAGAAGCCCAAGGTAAAGAAATTCATTACACCAAATTTCATGGGTGAGACTACGAAGAACGGAACCTGGTTGCCGTTGGCCTCAGCCAAGTCAGCGTGGTGGGCATCACTCATCTGAAACGTTTCCTTGTGAACACCAAAACGCACATTCAAGGCCAACTGATATTCGATCCGCAGCAGTCCATTTCCGATCTGGATTGCGGGAAACGTCTCCATATTCTCCCGAGCAGGCATTACACGACCTGACCTTGCGTTGGTTTCACCAATAACCGGCAGGCTTCCCGGCGTTCTCAACCCATATCACGCAAACCTATTAACCTGTCCCCAGTCTCACCACGCTCCTACACTCGCAGCATCCCGCCTCAGGACCGCCACCATGCCCGAGACCTTGCTCAGCCCCCGCAACCTCGCCTTCGAGCTCTACGAAGTCCTTGACGCCGAAGCCCTGACCCAGCGCCCGCGCTTCGCCGAGCACAGCCGTGAAACCTTCGATGCGGCACTGACCACCGCCCGCACCATCGCCGAAAAGTATTTCGCCCCGCACAACCGCAAGGCCGACGAAAACGAACCACGCTACGTGGACGGCCGCGCCGAGCTGATTCCCGAGGTGAAGCCCGCCGTCGATGCCTTCCTCGAAGCCGGCTTCCTCAACGCCAACCGGGACTTCGAGGTCGGCGGCATGCAGCTGCCCAGCCTGGTCTCGCAAGCCTGCTTCGCCCACTTCCAAGCCGCCAACGCCGGCACCACGGCCTACCCGTTCCTGACCATGGGCGCGGCCAACCTGATCGAGAGCTTCGGCTCCGATGAACAGAAGCGCCTGTTCCTGCAACCGATGATCGAGGGCCGCTACTTCGGCACCATGGCGCTGACCGAACCCCACGCCGGCTCGTCGCTGGCCGACATACGCACCCGCGCCGAACCAGCAGGCGACGGCAGCTACCGGCTCAAAGGCAACAAGATCTTCATTTCCGGCGGCGACCACGAACTGTCGGAAAACATCGTGCACATGGTGCTGGCCAAGCTTCCGGACGCCCCGCCCGGGGTCAAAGGCATCTCGCTGTTCATCGTGCCCAAGTACCACGTAAACCCGGACGGCAGCCGTGGCCCGCGCAACGATGTGCTGCTGGCCGGGCTGTTCCACAAGATGGGCTGGCGCGGCACCACCTCGACCGCGCTGAACTTCGGCGACAATGGCCAGTGCGTCGGCTATCTGGTCGGCCAGCCGCACCAAGGCCTGGCCTGTATGTTCCAGATGATGAACGAGGCGCGGATAGGCGTAGGCATGGGCGCGGTGATGCTGGGTTACGCCGGCTACCTTTACTCCCTGGAATACGCTCGCCAGCGGCCGCAGGGCCGGCTGCCAGACAACAAGGACCCACACAGCCCGGCGGTGCCGATCATCGAGCACACGGATGTGAAGCGCATGCTTCTGGCGCAGAAGGCCTACGTAGAAGGCGCCTTTGACCTGGGCCTGTACGCCGCGCGCCTGTTCGACGACACCCATACGGCCGCTGACGAAAACACCCGCAAACTGGCGCAGGACCTGCTCGACCTGCTGACCCCGATCGTCAAATCCTGGCCCTCGGCGTTCTGCCTCAAGGCCAACGAATTGGCGATCCAGATTCTTGGCGGCCACGGCTACACCCGCGAATACCCGGTGGAGCAGTACTACCGTGACAACCGCTTGAACCCGATCCACGAAGGTACCGAGGGTATCCAGTCGCTCGATCTGCTCGGTCGCAAGCTGGCACAGCACAATGGTGCCGGCCTCAAGCAGCTGATCCGCCTGATCGCCACCACCTGCGAACGTGCCAGCCATCACCCGAACCTTGACCCACTGCGTCAGCCGCTGGAGCAACTGGCCAACCGCCTGCAGGGGGTCACCCTGGTCCTGCTCGGTGACCTCGCCCAAGGCAAAGTCGCTGATGCCTTGGCCAACTCTGCCTTGTACCTCAAGGCCTTCGGCCACTGCGTGATCGGCTGGCGCTGGTTGGAGCAGGCGGTTCACGCCGAACTTGGTCTGCTCAAGGGAACCGCTGCTGATCGCGACTTCTACCTCGGCAAGCTGCAAGCTGCGCGTTATTTCCTGACCTGGGAAGTACCGGGCTGCCATAATGAGCTGGCATTGCTCGAGGCACACGACGATACCTGCCTCGGCATGCAAGACGGGTGGTTCTAGGGGGAGCCACCGTGTACACGGAGGCATCCGCATGTTCGATTCCAGCGCCCTGCTGCGCCAGCGCTTTGCTGCGCTGCGCAGTACGGCCGAGTTGTTTTCCCTGCGCCATGTGAAACAGTCTCACCAGGCGCTTTCGGTTCGCCGCAACGTCGCCGAACCACCCTTCTTCAGCCAGGATGAGGGCGCCATGCTCACCGTGCGGGTCAATGGCGTGGAGGCCTACGCTGCCACCGCCGACCTGTCCCAGGCTGGCCTGCAGCGCGCCCTTGAGCAAGCCGAGGCGCTGGCGCGGCAGATCGCCCGGCACAGCCTGCTGGACCTGCGCGAACACGCCGTAACCAGTGCACGCCACGACCATGTTTCGCCCAACTTCGACCAACCCGTGCCCAGCCTCGCCGACTGCCTTGGCCTGCTCGCCGCCGAATCGGCCAGCGTGCCCAAGGACAGCCGTTTGGTGGACTGGCAGGCCAGCCTGGGGCTGAGCCTGGTCGAGCAAACCTACCTGAACTCGGCCGGCGCCGAACTGCGCCATGCCCAGCGCTTCCTGTTCCCGGGCCTGGGGGTGACCGCCAGCGACGGCCAGGACAGCCAAAGCCGCAGCCTGGGCCGCGACAACTTCGGCCAACAGGGTGGTTTCGAGATCATCGAGCGCTGCGGCCTGGTCGGCGCGGCCAGCCGGGTGGCCGACGAAGCACTGCAACTGCTGCTGGCACCGAACACCCCCAGTGGCCCGCGCGACCTGCTGTTGATGCCGGACCAGATGATGCTGCAGATTCACGAATCCATCGGCCACCCGCTGGAGATGGACCGCATTCTCGGCGACGAGCGCAACTACGCCGGCACCAGCTTCGTCAAAGCCAGCGACTTCGGCCACCTGCAGTACGGCTCCAGCCTGCTGAACGTGACCTTCGACCCGACCATTGGCGAAGAGCTGGCCAGCTACAGTCATGACGACGACGGCACCCCGGCCAGCAAAGCATTCCTGATACGCGACGGCCTGCTGCTGCGCCCGCTGGGTGGCGCGCTGTCGCAGTTCCGCTCCGGCCTGGACGGCGTGGCCAACAGCCGTGCCTGCGGCTGGAACCGCGCGCCGATCGACCGCATGGCCAACCTCAACATCGAGCCGGGCGACCAGTCTTTCGAGCAACTGGTCGGAGGCATCGAGCAGGGCATCCTGATGCGTACCAACCGTTCCTGGTCCATCGACGATGCGCGCAACAAGTTCCAGTTCGGCTGCGAATGGGGCCAGTTGATTGAAAATGGCGAGCTCAAGGGCATCGTCAAGAACCCCAACTACCGCGGCATCTCCGCGCAGTTCTGGCGCAACCTGTCGGCGGTTGGCGACCACAGTACCTTCCAGGTGCTGGGCACGCCCAACTGTGGCAAGGGCGAACCCAATCAGGTGGTGCGGGTCGGCCACGCCTCGCCGGCCTGTGTGTTCCGCCAGATCGATGTATTCGGAGGAGACGCCTGATGAAGCACGCGTTCGAAACCCTGGTCGGGGAGGTGCACGCCGCCCTTCAGGCGGGCGAGCAGTTCACCCTCGGTTACAGTGCCGAGCAATCGCAGTTCGTGCGTTTCAACCATGCCAAGGTGCGACAGGCCGGCGAAGTCAGCCAGGCCAGCGCGCAACTGCGGCTGGTGCGCGATGGGCGCCAGGCGGAGCAGCAGGTAACCTTGAGTGGCGACCTGCAACTGGATCGCCAGCGCCTGAACGTTGCGCTCGAGCAGCTGCGCCAGACCTTGCCGCTGCTGGCACTCGACCCTTACCTGCGCCTGGACGAAAACGCCTGGCACAGCCATAGCCTGCAGGAACACCCCCTGCCCGCACTGAACGAAGTACTGGCCCTGCTTGAGCGTGAAGCAGGTGACCTGGACCTGGTCGGCATCTACGCCGCCGGCCCGGTATGCCGCGGCTTCGCCAGCTCGTTCGGCGCCTTCGGCTGGCACCAGGCCAACAGCTTCAACGTCGACTGGAGCCTGTTCCACGATAATGGCCAGGCAGTGAAGGCCAACTATGCCGGCCAGGCCTGGAGTGCCGACGACTTCACCGCACGCCTGCGCCAAGCACGAGAGCAGTTGGGTTTCCTCGGCCGCCCGGCAGTTACCCTCAAGCCCGGCACCTACCGCGCCTACCTTGCACCTGCGGCCATGGACGAAGTCGCCGGCATGTTGTGCTGGGGCGGCTTTTCCGCGCAGGCCCTGGCCACTGGCAACAGCGCTCTGCAGCGCCTGTACAACGGCGATGCACGGCTTAGCCCGCTGGTCAGTTTTACCGAGCAGGTCAGCGGCTCGCTTAGCCCGGCATTTTCCGATGAAGGTGCGCCGCGCCTGGATGTGCCGCTGATCCAGCAAGGCGAGGCCCGGCAGCGGTTGATCAGTGCGCGCAGTGCGGCCGAGTTCGAGCTGCAGGCCAATGGCGCCGACGGCTACGAGTCGCCCTGTGCGCTCAGCCTGGCGCCGGGCAATCTGGCCAGTGCGCAGATCCTTGAGCGTCTAGGCACCGGGCTGTACATCAGCAACCTGTGGTACCTGAACTACTCAGACCTGCCAGCGGCGCGCATGACCGGGCTGACCCGCTTCGCCACTTTCTGGGTAGAAGACGGGCAGATCCAGGGGCCGGTGAGTACCATGCGCTTCGATGACAGCTTGTACAGCTTGCTGGGCAGCCAGCTGGAGGACCTGACCCAAGAGCGCGAGATGATCCTGTCGACCAATACTTATGGACAGCGCAGTACCGGGTCGAGTCATTTGCCCGGGGCACTGGTCAAAGGCCTGACCCTGACATTGTGACTGGACTTGCCGGCCCTTTCGCGGCTAAAGCCGCTCCTACAAGGAACGCGTAACCCTTGTAGGAGCGGGTTTACCCGCGAAAGGGCCGGCACTGACAAACGAGGACGTCATGCCCGAACGCACCCCGCTGGACCCCGTCACCGCCCGCTGGATCCCTTGGGTGGTGGCCATCGCCTTCTTCATGCAGTCCCTGGACGGCACCATCCTCAACACGGCGCTGCCGGCCATGGCCCGCTCGTTGGCCGAAGACCCCTTGCGCATGCAGGGTGTGATCATTGCCTACATGCTCACCGTGGCCCTGCTGATCCCCGCCTCAGGCTGGATCGCCGACCGATTCGGCACCAAGCGCATCTTCTTCAGCGCTATCTTGCTGTTCAGCTTTGGCTCGCTGCTGTGTGCCGCGGCCAACAGCCTTGGCTTCCTGATCTTCGCCCGCGTAGTGCAAGGCCTGGGCGGTGCGCTGATGCTGCCGGTCGGGCGGCTGGTGGTGCTGCGCGCCTACCCACGCAGCGAGCTGGTGCGGATCATGAGTTTCATCACCATCCCCGGCCTGCTCGGGCCATTGCTGGGGCCAACGGTCGGTGGCTGGCTGGTGGAAATCCTCAGCTGGCACTGGATCTTCCTGCTCAACCTGCCTGTCGGCCTGCTTGGCTGCATTGCCGTGTGGAAGTTCATCCCGGACTTGCGCGGCGCCGAGCGCACCACCTTCGACGGCCCTGGTTTCCTGCTGTTCGGCGCAGCGATGGTACTGATCACCATTGCCATGGAAGGCCTGGGCGAGCTGCACCTGCCGCACTTGCGGGTAATGTTGCTGCTGTTCGCCGGCATGGCCTGCCTGGCCGCGTACTGGCTGCGCGCCGGGCGCGACCCGGAGCCGCTGTTCTCGCCAAGCCTGTTCCGCGTGCGCACCTTCGCCATCGGCATCCTCGGCAACCTGTTCGCCCGCCTGGGCAGCGGCGCGCTGCCGTTCCTGGTGCCGTTGCTGCTGCAGGTCGCGCTGGGCTACTCACCCGCCCAGGCAGGCATGAGCATGATCCCGCTGGCGGCGGCGGCCATGCTGGCCAAATCCATTGCCCGACCGCTGATCGAACGGTTCGGCTATCGCATCATCCTCACCGGTAATACCTTGCTGCTGGGCATCCTGCTGGCAAGCCTGGGTCTGGTGGACGAGCAGACCCCTTATTGGCTGCTGTTGGTGCAACTTGGCCTTCTGGGGGCAGTGAACTCCATGCAGTTCACTGCGATGAACACAGTGACGCTCATCGATCTCGACGACGCCAGCGCCAGTAGCGGTAACAGCCTGCTGTCGGTGGTCGCGCAGCTGTCGCTGAGCCTGGGTGTGGCCTGCGCCGGCGCACTGTTGGGCGGCTTTACTGCGGCAGGCAGCGCCGAGGGCGTGGAAACCACCCTGGGCGCGTTCCAGCTGACCTTCGTCACCATCGGTGTAATGGCCATGCTGGCAGCGGCGATCTTCCTGCAGCTGGCGCCGACGGACGGAAGGCGTGCCCGTCGTCCGGAACAACACATGGAGTCGTAGGGCGAATGGCCACGAGGCTGGTAGACTATGCGGCATTTTTCGCTTCGCACCGCAGGCCCGCCTCGTGACCACCGAATCCACCGCCTTTGCCACCTTGCCGCTGTCCACTGCCATGCTGGCCAACCTGGAGGCCCTTGGCTATGCCTCGATGACGCCGATCCAGGCCCAGAGCCTGCCTGTCATCCTCAAAGGCCAGGACCTGATCGCCCAGGCCAAGACCGGTAGCGGCAAGACTGCCGCCTTCGGCATCGGCCTGCTCAACCCGATCAACCCGCGCTATTTCGGCTGCCAGGCGTTGGTGCTCTGCCCTACCCGCGAACTCGCCGACCAGGTGGCCAAGGAGCTGCGCCGCCTGGCCCGTGCCGAGGACAACATCAAGATCCTGACCCTGTGCGGCGGCGTTTCGCTGGGCCCACAGATCGCTTCGCTGGAGCACGGCGCGCACATCATCGTCGGCACCCCAGGGCGCATCCAGCAGCACCTGGACAAAGGCACCCTGGTCCTGGACGGGTTGAACACCCTGGTGCTGGACGAAGCCGACCGCATGCTCGACATGGGCTTCTTCGACGCCATCGCCAGCATCATCGGCAAGACCCCGTCGCGCCGCCAGACCCTGCTGTTCTCCGCCACCTACCCGGCCGGCATCAAGCAACTGGCCGCCGACTTCATGCGCAACCCGCAGCAGGTCAAGGTCGAGAGCCTGCACACCGACAACCAGATCGAGCAGCGTTTCATCGAGATTGACCCGCAGCAACGCCTGGAAGCCGTCACCCGCGTGCTCGGCCACTACCGCCCGCAATCGTGCGTAGCGTTCTGCTTCACCAAGCAGCAATGCGAGGACGTGGTTGCCCACCTGACCGCCAAGGGCATCGTCGCCCAGGCCCTGCACGGCGACCTGGAGCAGCGCGACCGTGACCAGGTGCTGACCATGTTCGCCAACCGCAGCAGCTCGGTGCTGGTGGCTACCGACGTGGCCGCGCGCGGCCTGGACATCGACGGCCTGGACATGGTCATCAACGTGGAGCTGGCGCGTGATGCGGAAATCCACGTGCACCGCGTGGGCCGTACCGGCCGCGCCGGCGAGAAAGGCGTTGCGGTCAGCCTGGTGGCACCGGCCGAAGGCCACCGCGCCCAGGCCATCGAAGCGCTGCAGAAGAGCCCGCTGCGCTGGGACCAGCTGGACAGCCTGAAAAACAAGGGCGGCGAGCCCCTGCTGCCGGTGATGACCACACTGTGCATTGCCGCTGGCCGCAAGGACAAGCTGCGCCCTGGCGACATTCTGGGGGCCCTGACCGGTGATGCCGGCATCCCGGGCAAGCAAGTGGGCAAGATAGCCATCTTCGACTTCCAGGCGTTTGTGGCCGTGGAGCGGGCGTTGGCCAAGCAAGCCATGCAGCGACTGAACAGCGGCAAGATCAAGGGTCGCGCCCTGAAAGTCCGCATTATCTAAAGCCAGGCAAAGCCCCCTGTAGGAGCGGGTTTACCCGCGAACGCGGCAGTAAATGCATCGTCGCATTCGCGGGTGATCCCACTCCCACAGGGTTCAGCATTTCAATCTGAAGGTTCATACCGTGCACTCCACCGACGTGATCATCCTTGGCGCCGGCGCCGCCGGCCTGATGTGCGCCCAGCTCAGTGCCCGTCGCGGCCGCCGGGTGCTGCTGCTCGACCACGCCAACAAGCCAGGCAAGAAAATCCTCATGTCCGGCGGCGGGCGCTGCAACTTCACCAACCTGTACACAGAGCCGGCCAACTTCCTTTCGCACAACGCGCACTTCTGCAAGTCGGCCCTGGCCCGCTACACCCAGTGGGACTTCATCGAGCTGGTGTGCAAGCACGGCGTGGCGTACCACGAGAAGAAGCTCGGCCAGCTGTTCTGTGACAACAAGGCCAGCGACATCCTCGACATGCTGCTGGCCGAGTGCGACGAGGCCGGTGCCGAGATCCGCATGCACACCAGCATCGAACAGATCGAGAAGACCGAAAGCGGCTACCTGCTGCAGACCAGCGGCGGCCAGTTCGCCTGCCAGTCGCTGGTCATCGCCACTGGCGGCCTGTCGATCCCGACCCTGGGCGCCACCGGTTTCGGCTACCAGGTGGCCCGCCAGTTCGGCCACACCCTGCTGCCAACCCGCGCCGGGCTGGTGCCATTCACCATCACCGAGCCCCAACTCAAGGCGATGTGCACCGAATTGTCCGGCACCTCACTGGACTGCACCGCCAGCTGCAATGGCACCAGCTTCCGCGAAAACCTGCTGTTCACGCACCGCGGCCTGAGCGGCCCGGCGATCTTGCAGATCTCGTCGTTCTGGGAAGCCGGTGACACGGTCGAGATCAACCTGCTGCCCGACCGGGATGCGCTGACCTGGCTGCAACAGATGCAGGCCGAGCGCGCCAATGCCGAACTGAAGACCGTGCTGGGCGAGGTGTTCACTCGCAAGCTGGCTAACTTGCTGGCCGAGCAGTGGTTCGAGTCGAAGCCGATGAAGCAGTACACCCCGGCGGAACTGGCGCACATCGCCGAAAAGCTGGCGAACTGGCAAGTGGTGCCAGCCGGCACCGAAGGCTACCGCACCGCCGAAGTGACCCTGGGCGGCGTGGATACCCGCGAGGTGTCGTCCAAGACCATGGAATCGCTGAAAAGCCCCGGCTTGTACTTCATCGGCGAAGTGCTGGATGTCACCGGCCACCTGGGTGGTTTCAACTTCCAGTGGGCTTGGGCATCGGCGAACGCCGCCGCGCAGTTCGTGTAGAGTAGAATCCTTTCAGCAGCACGGAACGCTTCTTGCTGGCCCGTGCTTGGCGCCGTTATTGGGGCCGCTGCGCGCCCCTTCGCGGGCGCGCAGCGGCCCCAATAACCGGCCCTGAAAGGTATTCTTCTGATCACCGCCTGGCAGGCCATCATGTCATCGAGCTCGTTCCGTCAGTCACTGCGTCGCCTGTGGGGCCAAGACAAGTTCAGCTACAGCATCCGGGTCACCATTGCCCTTACCGGCAGCCTGGCCCTGTGCTGGTACCAGAACGAGATGGCCCTGCTGATTCCGCTGTTCCTCGGCATCATCGCCAGCGCCCTGGCCGAAACCGACGACAGCTGGCAGGGCCGCCTCAGCGCCCTGGCCGTTACCCTGGTGTGCTTCGCCATCGCTGCACTGGCAGTCGAGTTGCTGTTCCCCTACCCCTGGATCTTCGTCATTGCCCTGGCCCTGGCGGCCTTTGGCCTGACCATGCTCGGGGCGCTGGGCGAGCGCTACGGCGCCATCGCTTCGGCCACCTTGATCACTGCGGTCTACACCATGATCGGCGTGGACCAGCGCGGCGGCCAGGTCACCGACTTCTGGCACGAACCGCTGCTACTGGTGGCAGGTGCGGCCTGGTACGGGCTGTTGTCGGTGCTGTGGCAGGCGCTGTTTTCCAACCAGCCGGTACAACAGAGCCTGGCCAAACTGTTCTTCGAGCTGGGCAGCTACCTGAAGCTCAAGGCCAGCCTGTTTGAACCGGTCCGCACGCTCGACGTCGAGGCACGGCGCCTGGAACTGGCCCAGCAGAACGGCAAGGTGGTGGCCGCGCTGAACGCAGCCAAGGAGATCATCCTGCACCGGGTGGGCAACAGCCAACCAAACTCGAAGGTAAGCCGCTACCTCAAGCTGTACTTCCTGGCCCAGGACATCCACGAGCGTGTCAGTGCCTCGCACTACCCCTACAACGCACTGACCGAGGCGTTTTTCCACAGCGACGTCATGTTCCGCTGCCAGCGCCTGTTGCGTAAGCAGGGCTCATCCTGCCAGGAACTGGCCCGCTCGATCCGCCTGCGCCAACCATTCGTGCTGGCCAGCGGTTATCCAGAAGCCCTCGAAGACCTCAACGCCTCGCTGGAGCACCTGCGCATCCAGAGCAACCCGGCCTGGCGCGGCCTGTTGCGCTCACTGCGGGCACTCGCCGCCAACCTGGCAACACTGGACCGCCTGCTCAGTGCCGCCAGCAACCCGGACAGCCTGGCCGACGCCAGCGACAGCAGCCTGCTCGACCGCTCGCCGCGCTCGCTGAAGGACGTGTGGACGCGCCTGCGCACCCAGCTCACACCGACCTCGCTGTTGTTCCGCCATGCCTTGCGCCTGCCGCTGGCGCTGTCGATCGGCTATGGCATGGTGCACCTGATTCACCCGACCCAGGGCTACTGGATCATCCTCACCACGCTGTTCGTGTGCCAGCCCAACTATGGGGCCACGCGGCGCAAGCTGGTGCAGCGAATCTTCGGCACTGCCGTTGGCCTGACAGTGGGCTGGGCCTTGTTCGACCTGTTCCCTAACCCGGTCATCCAGTCGTTGTTCGCCGTGGTTGCCGGGGTGGTGTTCTTCGTCAACCGCACCACCCGCTACACCCTGGCCACTGCCGCGATCACCCTGATGGTGCTGTTCTGCTTCAACCAGATCGGCGATGGCTACGGCCTGTTCCTGCCACGCCTGTTCGATACGCTGGTGGGCAGCCTGATTGCCATTCTTGCAGTGTTCCTGTTCCTGCCTGACTGGCAGGGCCGACGGCTGAACAAGGCGCTGGCCAATACCCTGGCCTGCGCCAGCGTGTACCTGCGCCAGATCATGCAGCAGTATGCCCACGGCAAGCGCGACGACCTGGCCTACCGCCTGGCCCGGCGCAATGCCCACAACGCTGACGCGGCGCTGTCCACCACCTTGGCCAACATGCTGATGGAGCCGGGGCATTTCCGTAAGGAGGCCGACGTTGGCTTTCGCTTCCTGGTGCTGTCGCACACGTTGCTCAGCTACCTCTCGGGGTTAGGCGCGCACCGCGACACGGCGTTGCCAGCGGAGGTGCAGGAGCAGTTGATCGAAGGCGCCGGGCAAAGCCTGGCCAGCAGCCTGGACGAGATTGCCAACGGCCTGGCCGCACGGCTGCCGGTGGCGATTCACAGTGATGCCGAAGAGGCGCTGGCCAATGCCCTGGAGCAGATGCCGGAAGATCTGGATGAGCATCAGCGGCTGGTGCAGACGCAGCTGGCGTTGATATGCCGCCAGCTGGGGCCATTGCGGACCCTGGCGGCACACCTGATCAAGGAAAATGCCCCGGCCTGATCGTTTTAGTGCCTGTGCTCAAAAGCCGTACTGACGCAGCAGCCGGGCATAGCTGCCATCGGCCTTCATCGCCGCTATCGCCTGCTCGAAGCGCTCGACGATCCGATCATGCTCCGGGTGCTTCAGGCTGACCAGGACATGCAGGGTGTTCTCCCCCAGCGGCGGATCCACCAGCATCACCCTATCACGCACTTCCTGCGGCTCGCGCTGCAGGTTGTAGCGGGCCACGTACTCGTCCTCCACCGCCAGGCTTACCCGCCCTGCCGCCAACATGCGTACCGCAGAAGAAAAGTTGCGCACCGGCACTTTGTTCAGACGCGGATCCCCGTCGAATTCCGGTGAATAGGTGTAATCACGCACTACCGCAATGCTGTAGGCATAAAGGTCAGACAGACGCGTGTAACTGAATGCCTCGCCCTTACGTTGCAGCAGGCGAATACGATTACTCAGGTAGGCGCTGGAGAATTGCCCGATATTGGCGCGCGAGTCGTTGTACCAGGCATTGATCAGCACGTCGTAGCGCCCTTCACCTACCCCCAGCAATGCACGCGCCCACGGTACCTCTTCATAGCCGCTGGCGTAGCCGGCACGGGCCAGTGCGGTGGTAACGATGCTGGTCGCAAGGCCGCCGCCCGGCATCTTGGCATCGGTGAACGGTGGCCAGTTGTCGGCCACCAGGCGCAGCTTGTCGTGACCCGGGGCAGGTGTTGCCAGCATCGTTGCCAGTAAACCCAGAACATAAAGCAGTGGCCGCATGCTCACGTCCTTTCGCAATGGAGGGCAACACTGCCAGTGAGATTACACAAAGCGGTTGCCGAGGGCAGCGGCCAATAGTGTCATTTAGCCTCTATTTTGGCCGAAGCACATGCAGCATGCGATGATCGAGCCCCATCCAAGGAGTTCGTGCCCATGTCAATCGACTGGCTCTGCAAGCACCACACCGACCTCGGCAAGGAGCAGCTCTATGCCATTTTGCAGCTACGCACTGAAGTACTCGTGGTGGAGCAGCGCCACGCCTACCAGGAAGTCGATGGTCAGGACCTGACTGGCGATACCCTGCACCTCATGGCCTGGCAGGAAGACAAGCTGGTGGCTTACCTGCGCCTGTTGGATCCGCAATCACAAGGTGGGGATGTGGTGATCGGACGAGTGGTGACATCAGCGCAGGCGCGAGGTTTGAACCTTGAAGAAAGCTTGCTGCTCAAGGGGCTGGAGGCGGCGGAACACTGTTGGCCGGGGGTGCCGGTTTATCTGTCGGCTCAGGCGCATTTGCAGGATTTTTATGCCCGCCATGGGTTTGCGGTGGTGAGCGGCGAGTCGCTGGTGGACGGCATCTCGTCTATCGGCATGCGTAGGGGTTGAGTCAACCGTGTGGGAGCGGGCCCGCCCGCGAGGCAGGCACTGAAGGCGATGGCACGGGCTTCGCCCGTGTTCGCGGGTAAACCCGCTCCTACGGGCGACCGCGCAGGCTTTTCAAATCAGGGGTAGCCCAGCACTTCGCGGATTTGCCGCAAGTGACGGATGATCCACTGCTTGTCGATCGCTCCCCAATCATGAATGCGATAATGCCCGGCGTGGTTGCGTGCGCCTTCCTGCTGCTCGAACTCGCAGACGATGTCCAGGTCGGCCAGCGCGGCGATAGTGTCCTGAGCTGTCCGACGGGGCATGCCGGTGGCCTCCATCAGGGCGGGCACGCTGGTCGCGGTCTGGCTATCGATCAGCCAGGCCACGTACAGGCGGCGGTAGAAGCTGCTCTTGGTCTTGCTCACTTCCATGCTGCATGTTCCTTAGAGGTTGCCCGGCAGCTCCCGGTAGGTCAGGTAGACGCGCAGGTCGAATTCCAGTTGGTGATAGTCCGGCTCCATGTGCTGGCAGAGCTGGTAGAACGCTTTGTTGTGATCTCGCTCGCGCAGGTGCGCCAACTCGTGCACAACAATCATGCGCAAGAACTGTGGCGCGGCCTCCTTGAACAGCGAGGCAATGCGGATTTCCTTCTTCGCCTTGAGCTTGCCACCCTGCACCCGCGACACCGCCGTGTTCAAGCCCAGGGCCCGATGCGTCAGATCGAGGCGGCTGTCGAACAATACCTTGTCCAGGTTTGGCGCACTTCGCAGGTACTGTTGGCGCAGATCCTGGGCATAGCCATACAACGCCTTGTCGCTTTGCACGTCATGGCGGTCAGGGTAACGGCGCTGCAGGTATTCACCCAGGCGGTCGCTGTCGATCATCTGCCGCACCTGCGCCTGCAGGTGCGGGGGGTAGGCTTGCAAGTAACGTAGTACGGTCATGGCGCTGTATTCGGCGTAACGAATGCCGATTCTAGCCAATCACGGCCCTGGCCAGGAGAAAATTGCCGGGAAGCCGCTAGCGTCAGCAGCGGTCATCGGATAAGCCACCAGGAAACCCTGAACGTATTCGCAACCATTGGCCTTGAGCCAGGCGGCCTGCGCCGGGGTCTCCACACCCTCGGCGATCACGGTGATACGGTAGTCGGCGCACAGGCCGATCACGCTGCGAACCAACGCAGCATCTACCGCCGAATCGGGCAGACGTGCAACCAGATGACGGTCAAGCTTGAGGGTGTCGATAGGCAGGTCGCGCAGCATGCGCAACGAACAGTCACCCGCACCAAAGTCATCCAGGGCCACCCTCACACCCAGGTCACGCAAGCGGTGTATCTGTTTGACGGCCGCGTCGATGTTATACATCAGCGACGTTTCCGCCACTTCCACCTCCAACTGCGTCGGGACAAGCTGGTAAAGCTGGATGACCCGTTGCAGTTCTTCGACCAGGCCAGGCATGACGAACTGCGCGCGGCTCAGGCTGATGCCAAGCACAAGGTCCGGCGGAAACCTGTCGTACCAGGCCTGCCGCTGCGCGGCCCCCTGGCGGTAGATCCAGCTGGCCAGGCGATTGATCAGCCGCGCTTCTTCCAGCAACGGGATGAACAGCCCCGGCGGCACATCGCCAACGCTGGGGTGCTGCCAGCGCAGCAAGGCCTCGAAACCACGCAGGCGGCCATCGTGGAAGGCGACCTGTGGCTGATACACCAAGGTAAAGTCCTGCTGCTCGATGGCCATGCGCACGCTGTCCTCGAGCATCAATCGCGAGCGCGCCCGTCCGTTGAGTTCCTGGTCGTAGAAGCGGTATTGCTGACGCCCCGCTTGCTTGGCTGCGTACATCGCTGCATCGGCCGAACGCAGCAGGCCTTCAACATTGGCGCCGCAGTCCGGGTAGGTGGCAATGCCGATGCTGACCCCAAGGCACACATCGAGCCCGTCGACCTCATGGCTGATGGAAACACGTTCGAGCAACCGTTCGGCAAAACGCCCGGCCTGCTCCGGGTAGGGCAAGCTGTCAAACAGTGCAGTGAACTCATCACCCCCCATACGCGCCAGCAAGGCCTCACTGCCCAGGCAGTCCTTGAGCTGCTCGGCCACCCAGCGCAACACCCGGTCGCCCGCGTCGTGGCCGAGCGAGTCGTTGATGCGCTTGAAGCCATCCAGGTCCATGTACATCAACGCCTGCGCCTTGTCCGAGCGCTCGTTGCGCAACAGAGCACCTTCAGCCGCCTGGTAGAAACCTCGGCGGTTGAGCAGGCCGGTGAGCGGGTCAGTAATGGCCTGGTATTCCAGCTGCTGGTGCAAGTTACGCACTACCGACATGTCCAGCACGGTCACCACCATGGCCTGTTGGTCGGCCGGCAACGGCGCACAGGACAACGCCACCGGCACAAGCTCCCCCCCTTGGGTCCGCAGTTGGGCATCGTGTACGCGGAAGATCTGCCGCCCCTGGTAGGCCTTGTAGAAGTCCGACTCGCGCCACAGGCTGGTACTGGTCAGCTGCACAACGTCGAGCAATTGGGTGCCCTGCAATTGTTGCACCGGTGCCGCCAGCAAACGGGAAATGGCCGGATTGGCAAAACTGATGATGCCATGGGCATCAACCACCAGAATGCCTTCGGCGGCATTTTCCAGGATGGACGCATTGAATGCCCTGGCCGTCTCCAGCTCGCGACTGAGCTGCTGCAACATGCGCCGGTTGCGCTGCTGGTCGAGCAGCGCCTGGACCTTGGGCTTGAGTATTTGCGGGTCGAACGGTTTGAACATGTAGTCCACGGCGCCGCTGGCGTAGCCTTTGAGCACGGCCGCGTCGGACTGTTCGTTGGCGGTGAGGAAAATGATCGGGGTCAGTCGGGTACGCTGATTGCCGCGCATCAGCCGGGCGACTTCAAAGCCGTCCATTTCCGGCATCTGTACATCCATCAACACCAGATCGACTTCGTACTCAAGCAACGCGCTCAAGGCTTCTATCCCAGAGCTTGCCGTCAATACTTGCCAATCCTGCCGGGCCAGCAAGGCCCGCATGCTGATGAGGTTCTCGGGGTAGTCGTCTACCACCAGAAGAACTGAGCTGCCATCCAGTGGCTGCTGTTGAGGGTAAGCGCCATCCATGCTGCTTCTCTGTTATGTGACCGACTTCAAAATACGGTTGGATCCATTAGTACTCTAGTCCTGAGGCTGCAACACGCAATGCAATCAGAACGCTATCAGTGGTTAAACTGTACGGTAGCCGACTAACGGTAGGTCTGCGGAAATTATGTACAGGTTTCCATCGCCCATAAAAAAACCCGCATCACTGCGGGTTTTTCAGGGTTACCTGTCGATCAGTTGACCTTGGCGGCCAGCTCACCTTTCAGGTAGCGCTGGTACATACCGTCCAAAGAGATCGGCTTGATCTTCGAAGCATTGCCCGCGGTGCCGAAGGCTTCATAACGTGCGATGCACACGTCGCGCATGGCCTTGATGGTTTCACCGAAGAACTTGCGTGGGTCGAACTCGCTCGGGTTCTGCGCCATCAGACGGCGCATGGCACCGGTAGAGGCCAGACGCAGGTCGGTATCGATGTTGACCTTGCGCACGCCGTGCTTGATGCCTTCGACGATTTCTTCGACCGGTACACCGTAGGTTTCTTTGATGTCGCCGCCGTACTGGTTGATGATCGCCAGCCACTCTTGCGGTACCGAGGACGAACCGTGCATCACCAGGTGGGTGTTGGGGATGCGCTTGTGGATTTCCTTGATGCGATCGATGGCCAGCACGTCACCGGTTGGTGGCTTGGTGAACTTGTAGGCACCGTGGCTGGTACCGATGGCGATCGCCAGGGCGTCGACCTGGGTCTTCTTGACGAAGTCGGCGGCTTCTTCCGGGTCGGTCAGCATCTGGCTGTGATCCAGCACGCCTTCGGCGCCGATCCCGTCTTCTTCACCGGCCATGCCGGTTTCCAGCGAACCCAGGCAGCCCAGTTCGCCTTCAACCGAAACGCCGCAGGCGTGAGCCATGGCAACGGTCTGCTGGGTAACGCGGACGTTGTACTCGTAGTCGGTCGGGGTCTTGCCGTCTTCACCCAGCGAACCGTCCATCATGACCGAGCTGAAGCCCAACTGGATCGAGCGCTGGCAGACGTCAGGGCTGGTACCGTGGTCCTGGTGCATGCACACCGGGATGTGCGGGAACTCTTCGATGGCAGCCAGGATCAGGTGGCGCAGGAATGGCGCACCCGCGTATTTGCGGGCACCGGCCGAAGCCTGAACGATCACCGGGGAGTCGGTCTTGTCGGCCGCTTCCATGATGGCGCGCATCTGCTCGAGGTTGTTGACGTTGAAAGCTGGTACGCCGTAGCCGAACTCGGCGGCGTGGTCCAGCATCTGGCGCATGCTAATGAGTGCCATTGTGTATCTCTCTCCCGACAAGCGTCGTTTGTTTCGTGCAAGCCTGCCGCAGGGGCGGTTGCTGTTCAAGTAGTGTGGGCCACCCTCGCGGCCCGGCCAGTCACGGTGCCTTGCAGCCCCGCCCAATCAGATCGTTGGTTGCCACCCAGTACACCAGGCCTTCTTCGCCCTTGGTGTGGAAGGCCAGCATGCCATCGCTGTACAGCGCACCCGAGGCACCCGGTTCAGCCTTGAGCCGGTACACCTGGTCGCCGCCGCCAAGGCGCACGTCAACCTGGTCACGTTGCGCATCGGCGAAGCGCCAAAGCACCTCAGCCTGGGTGTCGCAGACCCAACGGGTCCAGTTGTCTGCCGGGGCCGGTTGCGCCGGCTGCAGCAGTGAGCATCCTGCCAGTGTCGCCAGGGCCGTCACGGCCAAAAGCGCTTTCATTCAGTTTCCTCGATTTGGGGCTGCTGTGCAGCCCTTCGCGGGCTCGCCCGCTCCCACAGGTACAGTGCAGTCTCTGTGGGAGCGGACGAGCCCGCGAAGGGCCGCACAGCGGCCCCTTCTTCAAGACCACAAATCAACGTTCAGGTTGCCTATTACCCGATCAAGGGCAACCCGGCGCCTTGCGCTGGTGGTCTTCGTCGTACTTTTCCAGGCCTTCCGGGCCCACGCGCTTGCCGATGACCGGCACAGTCTCGGCCTGCCAGTCGGACTGATAGCAACCGCCCTTGTGCGACTGCGCCGGGTCGGCATCCGAGGCCGGGCTGCCCGCGCAAGCGCTCAGCAGACCGGCCAGCATCATCACAGGCAATTGTTTGACCACCAGGCCACTCCCTTTGCCAAGCGCCGACGTCATCAGGCCTTGGCCCGCTCTTCCAGGATTGCCACAGCTGGCAGGACCTTGCCCTCGACGAACTCGAGGAAGGCGCCACCACCGGTAGAAATGTAGGAGATTTCCTTGCTGACGCCATATTTGTCGATGGCGGCCAGGGTGTCACCGCCACCGGCGATGGAGAATGCGGCGCTGTCGGCGATGGCCTTGGCCAGTACCTTGGTGCCGTTGCCGAACTGATCGAATTCGAACACACCCACCGGGCCGTTCCACAGAATGGTTTTCGACGATTTCAGCAGCTCGGCGAAATTGGCCGCGGTTTGCGGGCCGATGTCCAGAATCATGTCGTCGGCAGCAACGTCGACGATGGCCTTGACGGTGGCTTCGGCGGTCTCGGCGAACTCCTTGGCAACGACCACGTCGACTGGCAGCGGTACGCTGACCTTGGCCGCGATGGCCTTGGCGGTGTCTACCAGGTCAGGCTCATACAGCGACTTGCCCACCGGGTGGCCAGCAGCGGCCAGGAAGGTGTTGGCAATACCGCCACCGACGATCAGCTGGTCGCAAACACTGCTCAGGCTGTTCAGCACGTCCAGTTTGGTGGAAACCTTGGAGCCGGCAACGATGGCCGCCATTGGTTTGGCGGGGGCCTTCAAGGCCTTGCCCAGGGCGTCCAGTTCGGCAGCCAGCAGCGGGCCTGCAGCAGCGACTTTGGCAAACTTGGCTACACCGTGAGTGGAACCCTCGGCGCGGTGGGCGGTGCCGAAGGCGTCCATGACGAACACGTCACACAGGGCAGCGTACTTCTGCGCCAGCTCGTCGGCGTTCTTTTTCTCGCCCTTGTTGAAGCGCACATTCTCGAACAGCACCAGTTCACCGGCCTGTACCGCGACACCGTCCAGATAGTCGGCAACCAGCGGCACGTCACGGCCCAGGGCCTTGCTCAGGTAATCGGCGACCGGTTTGAGGCTGTTCTCGGCAGAGAATTCGCCTTCGGTCGGGCGGCCCAGGTGCGAGCAGACCATTACCGCTGCGCCCTTCTCCAGGGCCAGCTTGATGGTCGGCAGCGCTGCCAGGATACGCGCATCGCTGGCTACCACACCGTCCTTCACAGGCACGTTGAGGTCTTCGCGGATCAGTACGCGCTTACCTTGCAGGTCGAGGTCGGTCATCTTCAACACGGTCATGAATGCAGTCCTTCAGGGCTGTTTGTTGCGGGTTGGGTGAACGACGTGCAGAAAGTGTTCGGCAACGTCGAGCATACGGTTGGCAAAACCCCATTCGTTGTCGAACCAGGCCAGCAGGTTTACCAGGCGGGGGCCGGAAACACGCGTCTGGCTGGCATCGACGATCGCCGAATGTGGGTCATGGTTGAAATCACAGCTGGCGTGCGGCAGCTCGGTGTACGCCAGCAAGCCTTTAAGCGGACCTTCCAGCGCAGCCTCGCGCAGCACTCGGTTGACTTCGGCCGCACTGGTGTCGCGGGCAGTCTGCAGGGTGATGTCCAGGCACGAGACGTTGACGGTCGGTACACGTACCGCTTTGGCCTGGATTCGCCCGGCAAGTTCCGGAAGCAGGCGCTCGATGCCACGCGCCAGGCCAGTGGACACGGGAATCACCGACTGGAAGGCCGAACGCGTGCGGCGCAGGTCTTCGTGGTGATAGGCATCGATCACCGGCTGGTCGTTCATCGCCGAGTGGATGGTGGTGATCTGCACATATTCGATGCCGAACGCCTGGTCCAGCACACGCAGCAGCGGCACGCCGCAGTTGGTGGTGCACGAGGCGTTGGACACCAGGCGCTCGTTGCCGGTAAGGCAGGCCTGGTTGATGCCGTAGACCACCGTGGCGTCAACGTCGGCCTCGCTGGCCATGGGCTGCGAGAACAGCACCCTTGGCGCACCGGCGTCGAGGAAACGCTGGCCATCGGCACGGGTGTTATAGGCACCGGAACACTCCAGCACCAGGTCGATGCCCAGCGCAGCCCAGTCGATGCCTTCGGGGGTGGCACTGCGCATTACCTTCACGCAATCGCCATTGATGTGCAGACAGTCGCCGTCGACCTTGACCTCGCCGGGAAAACGCCCGTGGGTGGAGTCGAAGCGTGTCAGGTATTCCAGGCTGGCCTGATCGGCCAGATCGTTCAGGGCGACGATCTCGAAACCGGCCTTTGCCCCCCGCTCGAACAGCGCGCGCAGGACACAGCGGCCGATACGGCCATAACCGTTGAGTGCAACTTTGTAGGGACGCGGGTGGGGCATTGGTTGGCTCGCTAACGCATGATGGCTTTGGGGCCGCGTGGCGGCCCATCGCGACGCAAGGCCGCTCCCACAGGGACCGCGCCATCCGGAGGACAGCACCGTTTCTGTGGGAGCGGCCTTGCGTCGCGATGGAGGGCAAAGCCCTCCCCTTGCACGACCTGGAGGGCGTCACTGCCCTCCATTTGTTACATCAGTCTTCCAGCAGCTCTTCGGCAGTACCGAGGATGTTCTCCAGGGTGAAGCCGAACGCTTCGAACAATGCCGAAGCCGGCGCCGACTCACCGTAGGTGGTCATGCCGATGATACGACCTTCCAGGCCGACGTACTTGTACCAGAAGTCGGCGTGGGCAGCTTCGATGGCGATGCGAGCACCGACTTCCAGCGGCAGC